>CAYXDG010000078.1:0-14754 GCA_964463655.1 uncultured Dactylococcopsis sp. | reverse complement strand
ACGTAACAAGGAGTCACTCTAAAAGGTTTAACTACGGAAACCTTTATCCCCTCGCACGCTTTGGGGAATGCCTTTATAAAAAATCAGAAAAAATGAGGTCAACCCACTACAGTGCGCCTTGGAACTTGTATAAAACAGTGGTTGCGCGGATAGTGGAACTCATATTTGCAATCGTACTACAAAGAATTACTCATTATCAAATTCTTGTCAAGCCCTCGTTTTATCTTTGTTACTATATGTCTATATTTTTCTATAAAACTAGAGACCAGTTACAATCCTAGATTAGCAGATGATCAGCGTTCTTCAAATTCTACTATTTTGGAAAAGTAAACTTATAGTCATAACCATGAACTTATTTGGTGGTGGTCGATGCCCATCGCCATGTAGCACTATTCATTTGAAAGGGTATTAAAAGCAATGAATTTTTATTCTCGATATATTTTCCCGCGTCTTTTAGATTGGGTAATGGTGGGTTCAACTTTTAGCAAATATCGGAAAGCACTGTTGCAGGATGTTAGAGGAGAGGTGCTAGAAATTGGATTTGGGACTGGTTTAAATTTAGCATACTATCCAGAAGAGATTCAAAGTTTAACGACAGTTGATGTCAATGCAGGGATGAATGAAATGGCTAAAAAGCGCATAGAGAAAGCCCCATTTAAGGTTGATTCAAGAGTGATTAATGGGGACTGTTTACCCTTTGCTGATGAATCATTTAATAGTGTAGTAAGTACGTGGACATTGTGCAGTATTGCTAAAGTTAATCAAGCCCTAGAAGAGATTTATCGTGTTTTAAAACCAACGGGACAATTCTTTTTTATTGAACATGGGCTAAGTGACAATCCCAAGGTACAAGTTTGGCAAAATCGCTTAACCCCGATCCAGAAGATTGTGGGAGATGGCTGTCATCTGAATCGGAATATGGAGATGTTAATCTCTCAATATTTCCCATCGGTTGAATTAGAGAAGTTCAAGATGGAGACAGAACCTGAAATCATCAGTTATCTTTATCAAGGAATTGCTAAGAAATAGTGATTGGTTATTGGTTTAATAAACCGTTGTTAATTACGAATCATCCGTATTTGAATTTAAAGACTAAGATGGTGAAGGCGAGAATAAAGGTAACAATGTTAGCAATTAAAATGGGTAAGTCGCCGATGCTGAATCCGTAAACAATCCAAAGAAAAACCCCTGTGCAAAATGTGGAAAACATCCCCAAAGAGATGTCTTTTGCAGATTTAGATTGCCATGTTTTCAGGACTTGGGGAAGAAACGCGATCGTGGTTAACGTTCCAGCGGTTAAACCAATGAATGTAAAAAGTTGGGTGGGTTCCATTGTTTGTAAATAAGGGAGAGGGCTAGCTCTAAATTATAGCAGTGACCCATGATCAGTGACCAGTGACCAGTCAACAAGTTAAATTATTAATTGTTAATTATTGAAGTGGAGGAAATGGGCGATAGCTTCCTTCTAGTGATGTAACAATGGTTCTGGTGTTGACTGATAACATTCCAATGTAAGAGTTAGCATTACTATCAGGCGCCCCGATCGAGTCGGAATAGAGTTCTGGTTCAGCTAGTTTTACCCCTGCTTCCTTGGCGACAGTTTTGATTAATGCGGGATTGATCGTCGTTTCTGCAAAAATTGCAGGGACATTGCTTTGTTTGACCGCATTGGAAAGATTTTTCACCGTTTGGGCGCTGGGTTGTTCTTCGGTGCTGATTCCGATGAGCGTTCCAATCACTTCTAAACCGTAAGCACGGGCATAATATTGAAACGCATCATGAGTGGTGACGAGTTTACGCTGATCAGGGGAAATGGTTTGGATTTGTTCAGCGATCGAGCGATCGAGCTTTTCTAATTCTTTTATGTACTGGGCTGCATTTTCTGTAAATTCGGCTTCATCTTCTCGAGAGAGTGTAATTAGTCGATCGCGGATGGCAATCACCATCTTGATCGCGTTTTCCGCATCTCCCCACACATGAGGATCAGGGACTCTCTGACCGTCATAATCATAATCAAGGGGAGTGACCACTTCTGCGACAGCGAGTCTTTTCTCTTCACTAATTCCTGTCCCGTTAATAATTTTAATCAGTTCGGGTTCAAGGTTATACCCATTGTAGAGGACTAAATCCGCTTGCGCGATCGCGCGGTTGTCTGCGGGAACAGGTTCATAAACGTGAGGATCGGCGCCTGGTTCGAGAATCCCTATCACTTCAATTTCATCACCGCCCACTTGTTTTGTCCAGTCGGTAATCATGGTGCTGGTGGTGACAACATTGGGTTTATCTGGGTTGGTAGGAGGATTTTCACCGCAACTGGCGATCGCGATCGCGCCAATCATGAAAAGCAAAGATGGTTTTATCATAATCGTTTCATTTTTTTATCATAATTATGTTATTATAGCAGTGTTAATTTTCATAATCGTTTCATTTTTATGTCGAACCACAACAATCATAATGATGTAGAGACGTTCCATGAAACGTCTCTATCTGATAGGATTAGTATTTCTGGGTTAGCCGTCCAATATCGGCGAGTTTTAGCGTTAAAAGACGTTACCTGTCAGGTGAAGCCTGGACGAGTGACAGGGATGATTGGACCCAATGGTGCGGGAAAAAGTAGCTTAATGAAAGCAATGCTGGGATTAGTTGATCCGATTCAGGGGAGGGTAGAGTATGAAGGGAAACCTTTGCGAGATCAGCTAGAAAGGGTGGCTTATCTTCCGCAGCGATCGAAGATTGATTGGACATACCCCGCAACGGTGTGGGATGTGGTGATGATGGGTCGGGTGCGAAAAACAGGCTGGTTTAATCGGTTTTCGGCGATGTCTCGGCGAGTCACAGCAGAAGCGTTAGACAGAGTGGGGATGCTAGAGTATTGCGATCGCGCGATCGGACAGCTTTCAGGGGGACAGCAACAGCGTGTGTTTATTGCGAGAGCGTTAGTAGAGGAAGCAGATATGTTCTGCTTCGATGAACCGTTCGCGGGAGTTGACAAGAAAACAGAAAAGGTTATTTTTGATTTGCTTCATGAACTGGCGGATGCTGGGAAAATTGTCTTAGTGGTACATCATGATTTAGGGGAATCGATCCTGAACTTTGATGATTTAATCTTATTGAATCGGGAGTTAGTGGCTGTTGGGAGTCGTCAGAAAGTTTTAAATACTGATAACCTCCAACGGGCTTATGGCGCTCAGGTGGCGTTTTTTGCTGCTTAGTCAAAGGACAAACAACAAATATGGAATTATTAATTGAACCGTTACAATATGGATTTATGCAGCGATCGCTGATGACGGCGATTCTGGTGGGAATTATTTGTGCGACGGTGGGAATTTATCTGATGGTACAGCGCTTGGCACTGTTAGGCGAAGCAGTCAGTCATTCGGTTTTACCAGGGGTCGCGATCGCGTTTATCTTGGGAATAGATATCTTTGTCGGGGCGTTTATCGCAGGAGTAATCAGTGCGGTGATGATTGCTTGGGTGAGGATGCGATCGCTGATTAAAGAAGATGCTGCGATGGGAATCATCTATTCGGCGTTTTTTTCCCTAGGAATTACCTTAATTTCGATTATCCAGAAAAATAACAAAGTTGATTTATTACATTTTCTCTTTGGAAATATCCTTGGCGTGACAACGAGAGATGCGATTAATACAGGTGTCATTACAGTGATTGTGATAGCAGCGATCGTGCTACTGTATAAAGAATTGCTCTTTTACACCTTTGACCCAGAGGGAGCGCAAGCTGCAGGACTTCCCGTGAATCTCCTTGATTTTGGCTTGATTATTCTGATGTCTCTGACCATTGTTGCGAGTTTAACTACAGTGGGATTAGCCTTAGTTGTCGCCATGTTGATTACTCCTGGCGCAACCGCTTATTTGCTGGTGAAACGGTTACAAGAGATGATGATTTTGGGGTCTATTTTTGGAGTTTTGGCGAGTATCAGTGGGATGTATTTAAGTTACTATTTTAATCTTCCTTCGGGCTCTGCGATCGTGATGGTGGCGTTTGGCTTTTTTCTGCTGGCGCTTCTGTTCAGTCCCACGCAAGGAATTTTAACCCATCCTCGCGCTCACACTTCTAATCAACCGCAAATTTGGCGAGAGCTTAAAGGGTTGTTAGGATTGAAGAGCTAAGCGCGATCGCAAAAAGTAGCCGATAGTTTTTCGCTAACTAATCTTGACATTCCACTCCCCACTCTCCATCACTTTCTGAAGTAGCGTGATCCACTGAACCTTGGTGCATTGTAGGAAACCAAGCACTCATATTCTTCGGATCGGAAATGTGTTGGAAAAGCACCTCTGCAGGAGCATCAAAGATAAATGTCCCTTCTAGCTGTAAAGGAGCGCTGGTGAATTGGCTGATGTCTAATTTTGGTGTGAAGGTCATAATAACTAACTGGTTGGTTTTTTCAAAAGGACAAAAAACAATAGACCTCTTGCAAAAGTCAACGATCGAGGCCAACTGCCTGTCTTAACTCATAGTTGTATAACCCAGCTATCAAGTTAAATCTAAGCCCAAATCGGCGACGACGATTTCGGGATTTCTCTGATAAAATTCTGAAAATCTTTAGTCTTCTATTGATGTGTTCGGCAATCATTCTTAATCGTGCTAAAGCCCGATTTTGCTTCTTGTCAGATGTTGATAAAGTCGTTTTCTTCGTCTTTTTTTTGAGAGTTTCACTGTTTTTATGATCTTTATTAATTCCCTAATATCCTTTATCCCCCAAACACTTTGTCTCTTCTTGCAAGCCTAATTTTGTTTCCTTGAAAATCTTAAAATCATGCTTTTTTCCTTTGTCAAATGCCGTACATATAATCTCGTTTTTCTCTTGATTTACAAGAACTTGAGCTTTTAATGTATGATTTTTCTTTTTCCCTGAGTAGTATTTTTTCTGTTTTTTTTAGGACGTTCGATCGCCGATTCTGTTACATCTATTATGACCACTTTTGGTGTTGAATCCTGATTATATAAAGATTTTTTGCCTGGCAAACTGAACACTTGAGATTTAATCAAAATATCTTCAATTTTACGAATAATACGGTAGGCATTTGATTCGTGAATTCCCCAATCGGTTGCTATATGAAAATACGTCCGATATTCTCTCCAATAAGCTAAAGTCATCAAGACCTGGTCTTCTCTCGATAACTTAGCTGGCTTCCCGGAAACCTGCTTCTCTAGTTCGGCTTGCTTGACCAAACTAACCCTCGTTGAAAAAGTGTCTGGTATCACTCCACATAAACGTTTAAATTCTTGGGGGTTAAGGTTTTTAGCCTCTTCGTATTTCATTACTCGTTGCTATTTTCTACAGATCGAGTATAGCTTATCTGGTACTTTCGCAAGAGGTCTATCCTAGCGTATTTCAAGTGGATGGTTATCTCTCTTTGCTTTGCGGTCAAGGTTTACGGGTCAAACACCAACCAGCCCTAACATCAGAGGAGTATCAAGAGTGGGAAAATTATCGTCAGCAACTTGATCAAAATCTTAGAACTTCCCTCACTCCTGAACAGGCTCTTGAAGTTATGGGAATTAATTAGGGTTTGCTGAAAAAGTCCATTGGTCGGTGTAGTAAGGCAAAGGGCAAGAGGGTTGATTAATCGGTAAGATTTCAAAGTTTTAATGCAGGGTTTTGACTATTGAGCGTTCAATTCTCTTGCACCTTTTCCAAGAATTAAGAGCCTTAAAACCTGATTGGGTAAAGGTTTTAGTTTTATTCAGCAACCTCTAATTAACTTTACGCATTGTTCCGCCTGATCCGCCTAACGTTTGCCGTAACTGTTCCATGCCAGCATTCATCATCGTAACCATCAGGTCTGGGAAAGCATATTTTAAGAATAGCCCGATCGAATTGTAATACTGTTGCCAGATCAATTGGCTGCGATTTTCCCCTAAAAACTCCACTCGCATAACAGCGCAATGGTCTTTAATGGGCATTGTCCAGTTTTGAACGTTGTAAGCATAAACATGGGGCGGATTCCAGTGCAGAATGGTTTCATTGAGCGTTCCCATCAGGCGCGTTTGGCAATAGCGCTTACTTCCCACTCCCCACTCTCCATCACTTTCTGAAGCAGCGTGATCCACTGAACCTTGGTGCATTGTGGGAAACCAAGCACTCATATTCTTCGGATCGGAAATGTGTTGGAAAAGCACTTCTACAGGAGCATCAAAGATAAATGTCCCTTCTAGCTGTAAAGGAGCGCTGGTGAATTGGCTGATGTCTAATTCTGGTGTGAAGGTCATAATAACTAACTGGTTGGTTTTTTCAAAAGGACAAAAAATAGATTGGTTGGTACAAACCCCTAGATGGATTAGCAGGAGTTGACTTCGCATTCTAACTAACTGGTTAGTTTTTTTTTGAAGTCAAAAAAATTAGGCTTCAAGAATTTGTTGAGCCACCATTGCGGTATCTAAGATTGGTTGGGGTTGGTTATTGACTTTAGAAGCGACCATCGCCCCATTCATAAGATTAATGAGCGCTTCGACTGTCTGATCTTCATTCATCAATCCCCTCTTCAGACCGTTTTGTCGTGCTGTTTGAACAATCTGCCGATAGTAGTGGCGAAACTCATTAAAACACTGGCTCACTGCTTCTCGCAAAGCTGGATTAGCCGTTGCCATTTCTACAACGAGATTGATCAGGGGACATCCTGAACAACACCCCGCTTCGTGGAAGTTTTTCACGGCAAGTTCGTAAACCCGCCAGTAAATTTCTCCTAACTGTTTGCTGGGGTCGTCGGATGCCTGTAGGCTGGCTTCAAAGACATGGGCGATCGTCCGATCACAATAACGTTTGATTGCAGCGAGGGCAATATCCTCTTTGGAAGGAAAGTAGCGGTAGAGAGTCGCTTTGTTCACCCCTGCAACATTGCTGATGGTGTTTGTGTTGACCCCTTGGTAGCTATTTTTCCAGAATAGCTCTGCTGCCACATCGATAATGTGGTTTCTGGTTTTTTCACCTTTTGTCTTCATGATTCAAATTTAAACCAACTGGTTAGTTTTTGTCAAGTCTTAAAACTGGCTTGCTCCAAACCCCCCAACCTTGCGGGACTTCTATATCAGATGTGAGAAACTAATCATGAGTTAACTGAGGGGCAGCTATGTATTCATCAAGCACTCTCGCTATCAATTTTCTGGCTTTATACTGACAAAAAAATTAATCTCTAAACCCCCCCATTAAGATAGGAGGGAAATCGTTTTTAGAGATGAGAAATTGTATCTACAACCAAAGCACTCATCTGATGAGTGAAGGGTAAACTGTCGATGACAATTCCTGTACACAACAGCATCATGTAGAGGATAGAATACTTAAACATCGATCGCGCTTTTTGTTTATCCTCTGGGGTTTGTCGCAACGCCCAGGCTTTTTTAATAAACATCGTTCCTAACACCGCAGCAAACGCCCCATAAACCCATCCCGACTCGCTTAAGGGATAAATCAGACCAAAGGAGAAGGGAACGAGAAACACTGTATAAGCAAACACCTGTTCTGCTGTATTTTTTAGCCCTTTCACAACGGGTAACATGGGGACATTGACTTCGGCGTAATCATCGCAGATCATCATCGCTAACGCCCAGAAATGGGGGGGAGTCCAGAAAAACACGATCGCGAATAAAAACCATGCAGCCCAACTCAACTCACCAGTCACCGCAGCCCAACCGACTAAGGCGGGAATCGCACCCGCAGCGCCACCAATGACAATATTTTGGGTGCTGTGACGTTTCAGCCAGTGGGTATAAACCAGCATATAGACGAAAATGCCAGAGAGGGCGAGTAAGGCGCTTAAAATATTGACAAACCAAGCCATTAAGCTAAAAGAGAGGATAGCAAGCGCGATCGCGAAGAGTAAAGCGTGTTGCGGTTGCACCCTCCCAGACGGAATCGGGCGTTTCCGCGTCCGTTGCATCTCGTAATCAATATCTTTATCGTAGATGCAGTTTAGCGTTTGTGCTGACGCTGCAGCTAAAGTTCCCCCAACGAGGGTGATAAACACATTAAAGGGATCGACCTGTCCTTTTCCCGCCAACCACATCGCTGCTGCGGTGGTAATGAGGAGTAAGGGAATAATGCGTGGTTTCGTCAGTTGATAATAACTTTGAATCACCTGTAAAAATGTTTCGTTACGGGGAGAAAGACTGGTCCCTGTCATACTGATTCCTTAAAAAATTCAACAATGAATGATACTGGTAGGGTGGGCTTTGCCCACCCCATCAACTTTAAACAGAAGGGGTTGTACAATCGCGCACAGCTAAAACCGTATAAGCTACCAATCCCCCTAACAACGCAGCCCCTACTACTTGATGGGTGACGGTCAAGGGTTCAACCTGCAAATGGAGATGGAACGTGGCAAACCCCACCAAAATCTGGAGAACTAAAAATATCCCTGAGAGATTGGCAAGTTTCCGCAAAGCGGGATGTAATGCTGGGGTGCGCCAAGACGCAATCACCACTGCTAAAGTGGCGATCGAGGCGGGAACAACTCCAATCAGATGGGTATTCATCACCGAACACAACTCAAATCCTGTGTAACATTGATGAACAGCCCAACGAGACGCAATCAATCCTCCTAAGAGGCTTTGCAGATACACCAACACCACAGCAACTCTGCCAAACCAAGAGAGTTTCCTTGCCGTTGTTGTTCCTTGATAGGGAAGCAACGCGGTTCCCATTACAATCAACACACTGAAAAAGAGTAAAGCCGTGCCTAGGTGGGCGGTTACGATATCAAAACGCAGTAATTCCGTTACAGTTAACCCGCCCAAAATCCCTTGACCAATTACCAACACCAAGGCAAGAAAAGAAGTCCCGACCAACCAACGGGGTAACTGCTGACGAAACCAGACACATATTCCGACTAACCAGACCGTCATTAACCCAATCAGCGCAGCATCCAGACGATGAAACCACTCTAGAAACACCTGTAAGTTCATCTGCTGGGAGGGGACAAATTGACCGTAACACAGGGGCCAATCGGGACAGGCCAGTCCAGCGTCCATAACACGGGTTGCGCTACCAATTGCCATTAAAACAAAGGTTGCTCCAGCAAGTTTCCAGATTAGTCGTCTGACTCTTTGCTGAGGGGAGATTTTTGCTGAGGAAGAATTAATTTCAGGATAAATAACTGATTCTGTCATAACCGCACAAAAATTATCAAAACTTTATTTGTTCAAATTAACGACTCTTTTTCAACTTAACACTTGTCAAAATGTGATTTTCTCGCTTTAATCACCACTGTAATTATTAGGGACACTTTTTACGACTGTTTTAGATACTCTTCAAATTTTAAGCGATATTCTTTGATATTTCTTTATATTTAACTCCCAAGGATTATTGAGTTTTATTACGATCCCAAAGAAAAGCCTAAAAAAAGTTGAAAATTGAGCCAAGACCCTGAATTTTTGCATGGTTTGTTTTAGGGCTATAAACAGAAAAATAAAACTTAAACATTCCTTAATTAAGTTAGTTAAAATCTAGGATATAATAGGAACGTGTCTAAATTAAGCTAATCGATAACCCAGATAGTTTAAGAAATAGTCACTATTTGGCGATGAGTTAGATCGTTTCGGCTCTGTGGACTAGATAACGCCGACGTGACTAGGAGAAGCCTTTTTGGAAAGAAGCAGGAAGTGGATATCAAGTATAGTAAGGTTTCTCAAAAACCTGTCTAGATTTGTATAAGTTCCTCAGAACGGTAGGTGAGTGATGATCCGACTAAACCTCCCAATCAGATGATCGCGCGGATGTGTCAAGATAGGGAGTAATAGGTCAGAACGAGAAATTAGGGTTAATCAAACACCGTGACTACTGCTAACAAAATTACCATCATTTTGATCGCGATCGCGATCAGCTTCATCAGTCTCTGGTACGGTCAAAATAATGGGTTACTCCCCGTTGCTGCTTCCTCCGAAGCCAAAGCAGTGGATGGGATTTTTGCCCTAATGATGACTGTCGCCACAGGGTTATTTTTACTCATCCAAGGGGTATTAATCTATTCAATCATTCGCTTTCGCCAAAAGCCAGGGGACGATAGCGACGGCCCCCCAATGGAGGGGAATGTTTCCCTAGAAATCGTCTGGACAGCCATTCCCACCGTGATTGTCTTAATTATTGCCATTTATAGCTTTGAAGTGTATAACGCAATGGGAGGACTTAATCCCGCAGCCTCTAGGGACCCAGGCCCGCAACAGGTGGCGGAAAACACGACTTCCAACCAAGGCTTACAAGGCTTAATCGCCTCTGCCTCTGAGTACCTCGCCTTGGGAATTGGCGAATCCCCTAGCAATCAGGCGAAAAACCTCGAATCTCTTTCTGTGAATGTGAATGCCATTCAATATGCCTTTTTATTCACCTATCCCGATAGTGGGGTGGTGTCTGGGGAACTCCATGTTCCTGTGGGACAACCCGTTAAACTCAACATTGAAGCGGGAGATGTCATTCATGCCTTTTGGGTTCCCCAACTGCGCTTAAAACAAGATGCGGTACCAGGTCGCGAAACTCAAATCAGTTTTACCCCAGAACGATTGGGAGAATATCCCATTATTTGTGCTGAGTTGTGTGGCCCCTATCATGGGGCAATGAAAACCAACTTAATCATCGAAAGTCCAGAAGAGTATCAGAGTTGGATTGGAGGACAACAAGTGGCTCAAAGTCAACCCCTAGACAATAGTGTTGCGGTGGGAAGCAGTGAGCCTTTATTAACTCCCTACGCCGAAAAAATTGGGGTGAATGACCACACCTTGCACCAATTGCACACCCATCATATTCATTAAACGAGAGAAATACTGATTTATGACTACAGACGTAGCGATTCCTCAACAGCCAGAGGAAAAACGAACTTGGACAGATTACTTTACCTTTAACACTGACCACAAGGTCATCGGGATTCAATATCTCGTCACTTCCTTTATTTTCTATCTCATCGGGGGGGCGTTAGCTGCTGCGGTTCGCACCGAGTTAGCAACCCCAGAATCCGATTTTGTGAGCCCAGAGGTGTATAACCAACTGTTTACCGTTCATGGAACGGTGATGATTTTCCTTTGGATTGTTCCTGCTGGTGCTGGGCTTGGCAACTATTTAATCCCATTGATGGTCGGGGCGAGGGATATGGCATTTCCGCGCTTGAATGCCGTCGCCTTTTGGATGATTCCCCCTGGGGGCTTGCTATTGATGGCGAGTTTCTTTGTGGGCGCACCGCAAGCGGGTTGGACTTCTTACCCACCGCTTAGTTTGATGACAGGGAAAGCAGGGGAAGAAATCTGGATTCTCAGCATTTTAGTCTTAGGAACATCCTCGATTTTAGGGGCGATTAACTTTATTGCTACTATCTTAAAAATGCGGATGCCAGAGATGGGTTTGTTTGATATGCCCTTATTTTGCTGGTCAATGCTGGCGACAGGGGCGATGATTTTAGTAAGTACCCCTGTTTTAGCTGCTGCATTGATTCTCTTGTCTTTTGACTTGATTGTGGGAACGAGTTTCTTTAACCCTACAGGAGGCGGTGACCCGATCGTATATCAACATATGTTCTGGTTTTACTCGCATCCTGCCGTTTATATCATGATTTTGCCCTTTTTTGGGGTAATTTCGGAAGTTTTGCCTGTTCACTCCCGTAAACCGATTTTTGGCTACCGCGCGATCGCGTTTTCCAGTCTTGCCATCTGCTTCCTTGGGTTAATCGTCTGGGCGCACCATATGTTCAGTAGCGGAACCCCAGGTTGGCTGCGGATGTTCTTCATGGCAACCACCATGATTATCGCCGTTCCCACTGGCATTAAAGTCTTTGGCTGGTGTGCCACCATTTGGGGTGGAAAAATCCGTCTCAACAGTGCCATGTTATTCGGGATGGGCTTTGTTTCTTCCTTCCTCATCGGCGGGTTAAGCGGAGTGATGGTTGCATCTGTACCGTTTGATATCCACGTCCATGACACCTATTTCATTGTTGCCCACCTACACTATGTTCTCTTTGGCGGAAGCGTTTTAGGGCTGTTTTCGGCAATCTATCACTGGTATCCGAAAATGACAGGAAAGCATCTCAATGAGACATGGGGAAAAATCCATTTTGGACTAACTTTCATTGGTTTAAATCTGACCTTCCTGCCCATGCACCAGCTAGGATTACAAGGGATGAACCGACGCATCGCCATCTATGATCCTGAATTTCAACTCCTCAACATGGTTTGTACTGCAGGGTCTTATCTTTTGGCAATTTCCACATTTCCCTTCCTGATTAATTTAATTTGGTCAGCGTTCAAAGGAAAACCTGCTGGGGCAAATCCTTGGAAAGCGTTAACTATGGAATGGCAAACCGCTTCTCCGCCGATTATTGAAAACTTTGAGGAAGAACCTGTGTTATGGTCAGGGCCCTATGACTATGGCATTGATATCTCTGAAGATGACCAATCGGTGCAAGAATTGCTTTCAGAAGTCAAGGCAGATATGAGTTAATAATTAACAATTAATAATTAATAATTAGACAGTTGTTAATTGGTGAAGTCTCATACCATTTCTAAAAAGATTGTAGGATTTGCCTTGAGCCTCAAAAGCCAACTCAATTCTGATCTGAAATGAAATCCCGAAAGGCTTGCTACAACCCTGCCCCTAGAATCCCCCCAACCCCCCTTTGAAAGGGGGGCTAAGCTAAGACGCTATTAAATCGGGTATTTTTAAGTTAACGGGAAAAACTGATCATCCCTACTGTTCCCTGTCCCCTTATTCCCTCTAATTTTAGGGAACAAACTAGAGAGATTCGTCTAATTCAATTAGTAAGGAAAAATTAAATGCAAGGTTCAACTGTTGATCACTCACAAGCGCTGAATTATGCTCAAGAAACTGCCCATGAAAAACACCCCGATTATCGGATGTTTGGGGTAGCTCTTTTTCTAGTGGCAGAAAGTATGATTTTTCTGGGGTTATTTGCTGCTTATCTTATTTATGCTGCTGTGATTCCAGAATGGCCCCCAGAAGGAACGCCAGAGTTAGAATTACTCTTACCTGGAGTTAACTCAATTATTCTGATTTCCAGTAGCTTTGTCATGCACCGAGGACAAAGTGCAATTAAGAAAAATGATGTTTCCGGGTTACAATTTTGGTTTGGTTTAACTGCTTTAATGGGTGCAATTTTTCTCGGTGGACAGCTTTATGAATATGCCCATTTAGAGTTTGGGTTAACTACGAATTTATTCACCAGTTGCTTTTATATTCTTACTGGGTTTCATGGGTTGCACGTAACGATCGGGTTATTATTAATTCTGTTTGTGTTGCAGCGATCGACCCGTGAAAATCATTACACCAGCGAAGAACATTTTGGTGTAGAAGCATCTGAATTATACTGGCATTTTGTTGATGTGGTTTGGGTAATTCTGTTTGGCTTAGTTTATTTGTTATAAAACTGCCCCACCAACCCCCCAATTCTGGGGGGCTGATCGTTTCAATTTCACTGCTTTAAGCAAGAGGATTACTGGTTACGTTGGCGCTGATGACCATAACGTCGCCACAGAATTAGGCTAACACCCCCAAGTAAGACAACCGCGCTCTGATTAGTAGAAATTCCAAATGGAATCGGTTGAGAAACAAACGCAGAGGAAACTGCTGCGTCACCAATATCTACAACACCAATGGTTAAATTAATGGTGTCGTTAGTTGTGAAAGTATGACTAAAAGTGCCGTCAAGTTGAAGATTGTATGTAGTACCAGAAGCAGTAAATGATCCTTGATTGGCTTGAACTTCAATCAATTGCTCAATGCTTCCATTAATGGCTACAAAGGCATAGTCACTAATTGTACCGTTAATAGGAGCAGAAACGTTTTCATTGGTTAAAAATGTCCAATCAAAACTAATAGTTTCTCCCGCTACGACATTGAGCGTACTTTCGATCACTGAACCTTGTGTAGCAACGTCAAAGAAAGGGTTAGAACCATCGAAGTCTCCTGTGTTGAACTCTGTTAAAGCATTGGTCAAAGTATTTTCATCTACAGCAGGACTCCCAGAGAAGTTGAACGCACTGTCAGGAAGAGGAGATTGAGCATCATCATCATTCAAGCTATTGTTGGAAAGTTGGAAGCCTTGTTGGGTTACTACAGCATCCCCAACAGGACTAAAGCTACTGAAATCAATGGCTTGGCTGGGATTGACGATCGCGCCTTGAGCAAACACGCTGACAGCGATCGCACCGAGACTAAGGGAAATGGAGGAAGGAATAGGATTTAAGTTCATGATTTGTTTTGCTCCTTACAGGATTAAATAGGTTGAAGAAACTACTCCCAAACCGATAGGCTTGGAAGCAAAGAAAGAATTTGAGTCAATTAGTTAAAAACAAAGTCAGTGTCATCAATTTCAGCAACAGCAACTCCTTGTAATAGAACATAGGGACGAGGACTAAATTGATTATTAGCCAAGCCATCTGGGTCAAGGTTAATGATGGTGTCGCTGCCAAAAGCGGTAGTGGTGACAAAGCCCTCTCCAATTGGGTCGCTGCTGGAGATGCCAACGCTATTGAATAACTCCCCAAAATCGAGGAAGTCTTGTTCTGCTCCACTGGTGGCGTTGAAATCAGTAATAACATCGCCACGGTCATCCTGCTCTTTGTACAAGAAGGTGTCTTGACCGCCGTTGCCAGTTAAGAAGTCTCCTGCTTGTTCACCAATCAAAATTTCATCACTGGGTGTTCCTGTGAGAATATCGCGAGCGTTCGTCCCAGCGATAATATTGTCAGGTTCATCATCAACGCCGTTGATAGTCACGGTTACGGTTGCTGTATCAGTGCC
>CAYXDG010000077.1:0-15392 GCA_964463655.1 uncultured Dactylococcopsis sp. | reverse complement strand
GAATCAATTAAAGTCGTCCTAGAAGGACGAGGCTTTAAACCCAATTTTTGTGTAAATCGATGTCAGAAAATCAATCAGTGATTCGTACCCATCTTTGGATTTCAGGAAGAGTGCAGGGCGTAGGATATCGCCTCTCGGCTAGAAATGAAGCGGTGAAATTAGGGGTTAAAGGCTGGGTGAAGAATCTCCCAGACGATCGCGTAGAAGCCGTTTTAGAAGGGGAAAAAAGCGCCGTTGAACGGATGATTCAATGGTGTCATCACGGTCCCGATGCAGCAGTGGTCAAAGATATTCAAGTTGAAGATGAAACCCCTGAAGGACTTTCTGAATTTGAAGTTGTACTCAGTTAGAGAGCGTTTCATCCTGCTTTGATAATTGTTCAAGTAGTCGCTTGACGGATGATTTGGGCAATTTGCGCTGCACTATCTTTCACGGCTAAGGTCGCTGCTTTCTCTCCCATTTCCTGAAGGGTGTCTGGAGAGGCTAACCATGTCAAGACAGTTTTCTGGAGAAGGTCTGGGGTTAACTCTTCTTGGCGATAACTAACCGCAGCACCAACATCAACAAAGGTTTTGGCGTTGTATGCTTGATGGTCTTCGGCTGCGTAGGGATAGGGGATTAAAATCGAAGGGGTAGCAGTGATGGCTAACTCCGTGAGTGTTCCTGCACCAGCACGACTGATGGCTAAATCTGCTCGTTGTAATAAACCTGCCATGTTTTGGTAGAAGGGGAAAGCATAGTATTGGGGATGTTGGAAACTGTTCACATCTGGATCGCGATCGCCTGTTAAATGAACAACGATCGCGCCTTGGTTCAGCCACGCGATCGCACTTGCCCTCACTAACCGATTCACAGCAACTGCGCCTTGTGACCCTCCCATAACAACGATTAAGGGGACATCTTCAGAAATGGATAAGTCTAGGGGTTGGGGAGAGAGGAAGGTTTTACGGACAGGAGTGCTTACCCAAACCGTTTTGTCTGGGGGGAAAAACTTGGCTGCGCTAGAAAATCCTAACGCCACTGTCTGACACCAGCGAAATAACCAACTGGTTACTTTTCCTGGGATGGCATTAGAATCATGGATGATGGCAGGAATCCCACATAACTTTGCTGCAATAATGGCGGGGGCGGAAATATAGCCTCCTGTGGTAAAAACTGCTTGTATGTGATGTTTTTTGATCACAGAGACAACTTTGCTAATAGCAGGGGGAAGGCGTAATAAAACACCAGCACTCCCCAAGAAACGCTTTTGCAATCCTTGAATATTAACTGTCGTCAGAGGATAGCACGAAGGAACAAGTTGAGTTTCTAAACGAGTGGGGACACCTAGCCACTGGATATTGTACTCGGTTAATTCTTCCGCAACTGCAAGAGCGGGAAATAAATGTCCTCCTGTCCCACTCGCTGCAATTAATAGATTAGGCTTTCCTGGGTCTTTCATGGTGTCAATGCTTCTACAATTACTGTCCCATCTGCTTTTAACCATGCTAAACTTTGAAAGCCTTTGGCTAGAGCATAGTTTCTCATCTCCTCAGTATCGGTCTGAGCTAACGCTAATTCTACACGCAGGTTCGGTTCTTTTTTGCGTAAAGTCTGAGCAAAGTGTAAAGCTGAAACTTGTGCAGAAGGGGTCTCTGGAATCACTAACCAATGACTAACAGGGGTTTCTTGAGGAAGTTTCTGTTGCTGTAAGAGATAGCTTTGTAAGGCTTCTAAATTCAAGGCAAAACCAATTCCAGGCAGACTTTCTCCTTGGGGATGATACAATCCTAATAACTCGTCGTAACGTCCTCCTTGTCCAAGAATACAGGTTTCGCGAGGCCCGAAGGGCGGTGACTTCGCCACATCGCTCTGCGCCACGACTTCAAAAACAATCCCTGTGTAGTAGTCAATGGTTTGCAGTAAACTGAGGTCTAGGGTAACCGATAGAGAGGCAGTTTGAGAGAGTAAATCAAGCAAGGATTTTAATTGCGTGACTTTCGTTTTCCCTGTCTCATCTAAGTCTAACTGTGAGACTTTTTCTAGGACGGTTTCTGGGTTTCCTCTGAGATCGAATAAGAATAATGCACGGTCTTTCAACTCTGGAGAGAGGGGAAGGTTTTCTAAACTCACGCGATCTAAATGGGCGATATATTCACGAACTTTGGCTCGATTTTTGTCTGGAAAGCAAGCTAACAACGATCGCGTTAACCCTGCTTCTCCCAAGACTAAATGCCATTGTTCAATCCCTAATTGTTGCAGACAATCTTGAAGTAACAGAATAATCTCGCTGTTGGCTAAAACACCCGTTGCACCAATTAATTCTACCCCAGCCTGATAAGATTCTAACTGCTGACCATGATGATCTTGAGACGCTCGAAAGACATTCCCATTGTAAAACAGCCGTTGCGGGAAAAGATTGTCTTGCATTCGCGTGACGATCGCCCGCGCAATAGAAGCCGTGAACTCGGGACGTAACCCTAGGGGTTTATCACTGTTGTCTTGCACTTGAATCACTGTTGATGGCTCGATCGCCCCGCCCGCCCTGAGCATTTCTACCCATTCTAAAGTCGAAGTAATAATCTGTTGGTATCCCCACTGGGAAAAGACTGCTTCGAGGGTTTGAGACAGCGATCGTTTTTGTTTCACTTCTACAGGGAGCCAGTCTCTGGCTCCTGCTGGCGCTTGATGAAGCATAAAGTTAGTCATTTGTTATTTGTTTTACTGATTACTGAAATGACAGCCAATGGGATAAGGGGAATGATAAGTTTGATCTCGTTTTCCAAACCATTGATAACGATTATCTCTGATTCCTTCATAAGCGCGATCGCCAATTCCCTTTAAGCCAGGAATTTGTCGGTATAATCCAACCAGGGATTCTGCAAAAGGAATTTTACGGGCAATTTCTTCGGCTGCATCGCTTCCTTGCCATCTAATTTCAGGATTTTGTGCATCCATTAAAATCATCCCTAATTCGCAGTCTTTTTCCGTGATTCCAAAGCGATTTAAAGTGTCTTGATCCTGCATTGGAATATAATCGAATTGTGCGCCGCGATCGAGCTTTTCCATCTGTTGCACAAGGGAGACACAGAGATTACAATTCCCGTCGTAAATGACATGATAGTTCATAATTCACTCGAAACTTTTTGTCCGATTTTTGGTTCAGTTCCTGCAAGAATACGTTCAATGTTGCTGCGGTGCCGCCAGAAGACATACAAAGCCGCGCAGATGGCGAAGATCAGGTAAGGGATGGGTTCACCCAACACAATCATAAATATATTAATCGCGATCGCGCTGACTAGGGAACTCAAAGACACCATCCGCGATGCTGCTAAAGTTACGCCAAACGCTGCCACCCCAGACAACGCCACAGAAGGAGTCATCATCAGCAATGTCCCCAAACTCGTCGCCACGGACTTTCCCCCTGTAAACTGTAGCCAAACCGACTTGCTATGACCAAACACCGCAGCCAACGCAGCGACCACCACCAGCCAAGCTGTCCAAGTTTCAGACAGGGAAAGGACTGACAAGCGTTCTACACTAATCTTAACAATCCCCACGGCGATCGCGCCTTTAAGTAAATCAATGGCTAACACCGCTACTGCAGCTTTCGCACCTAACACGCGCAACACATTAGTCGCACCTGTTGATCCTGATCCATGCTCGCGAATATCAATTTTTTTTAGCCAAAAACCTGCTAGAAAACCAGTAGGAATCGATCCTAATAAATAAGCAATCAGCACTAAGACCGTACTCATTAAAATTAATTGAGACATAATTTTTATTGGTTATTGGTTATTTGTTTCCCCCTTAAATAAGGGGGTCTAGGGGGAATCATTGTTTGTTATTTTGGATACAACTTGTGGTCGTTAACCATGAACCATAAACTATGAACAAATTATTCATGATTCATTGCTTGAGGTAACATCGGTGTTAATAAATAAACTGCGCCAGAGATTAGTGTTAATAAGACAGCTAGCCAAAATAAAAATTGAGAAAACTGTAACCAATTCTGATGATTAATTGGCGCAATTAAAGCAGCAATCGCGGTCATTTGTAAGACCGTTTTTGCTTTCCCAAGGAAATTTGCCCCAGTAATGGTGGGATTAGTCAAATTGGGATTAACCCGCCAACCTGCGATCGCGATTTCGCGTCCGATAATGAGGAAGGCGCTCCAACTCGGAACATCCCCCCATTCAACTAATACCAGAAGTGGCGCAAAAATCAAGAGCTTATCCACCAACGGATCGAGAAATTTGCCTAAATCCGTCACCTGATCCAGTTTACGGGCTAAATAGCCATCTAACCAGTCTGTCGCAGCAACCAGCAGGAAAATCCCTAAACCAAGCCAATGAGAAGTCAGGGAAGACTGGCTAAGATAATAGAAAATAAACGGAATCCCCAACAGACGGGAGAGGGTAATTTGTGTGGGAAGATTCAGCATAAATTGCTGCTGTGATGAGGTCAATTTCTATTTTATAACGAGGCGCGATCGCAGTAGGGTGGCTTCTAGAAAGTTATTTGTGGTCAAGTAACCCTCTAAACCTGCGCTACAATAACAGGTCGAATTTCTTGGCGATCGCGGAAGATAAAATTCGGTCTGATTAAGATACGCAATAAAATCAGTAACGATTGAATTTCTCCAGGGGTTGATCGGCTTAACCATTGTCCGGGACGACAGAATAAAAGTTCGATCAGTTTTCGATTTTGTTCGGTGGTTAAGTTGTCGAATCTGATTTCTAAACGAGGAAAATCGCCCGATCGCGCTAAGGCTTTAATTGTCCCTTGTAAGGAGATTTTATCTTCTACTAATTCTAATTTTATTGGATAAGATTCTAGATGGGGGGGGAGTGTAAACAGGTGAGTGGAACTCATTTCTAACCCCACTTCTGACATTTTTGTTGTCACTCCCCAGATCGTTTCTTCGCCAAATTTTACCGCAACAATCCGTCGTAAGTTAAACCATTGATAAACATCTTGGCTGGGAATATCTAACAAAATTAATAAAGAAACGCCCAACATAAATAAATTATAAGCACTCCAAACCCAGCCTAAACCAATACTATGCTGTTCGGGATTCATGACCGTCATTCCAAAGCAGCGCCATAAACTAATTCCAGTTAAAATGAAAAGGATGATTAAGGGAGAAGCAAGTTTCCAATTGAAGCGAATTTTTTGATCACTTTCGACTCCTTTTGGCGTTACTTTAAACCCAGAAGAAAAGGGGCTGATCATGACTTGCATAACCGTTAAAGCTAGTGGAAATGCAGAAACAAGAGAATAAACATCTGATAAAAGCCCCGATCGACTCCGACAATTTAACCAAGAAAAAACGGACAATTGAACAAGATAAAATGGGAGAAAGTAATAAATAATTTCTTCAATCGTTGTTTGCAATGGCAGAACATTTAAAAATGCGTAAGCTAATGGCATTAATAAGAAGTAGATGCGAGAAAAACTGGTAAACCAATGTAATAATCCTTCTAAATGTGCCAATCTTTGTTTAAGACTTAAACCCCGAATGGTGAGAGGATTAGAATCAATAAAAAAGGCTTGTAATGTTCCTCGCGCCCACCGAATTCTCTGAGTAATATGAGCGCCAATATTTTCTGCTGCTAAACCAGCACTTAATTTTTCATCTAAATAAGCCAGATGATGTCCTTTGGCAGCAAGACGAATTCCTGTGAAGTAATCTTCACTTAAAGATTCAGTAACAAACCCCCCCGCTTCTTCTAACGCAGACCGTCTGACCACAAAAGCAGTTCCCGAACAAACCACACTTCCAGCGCCATCTTTAATCGGTTGAATTTGTCGATAAAAGACTTCTTCTTCTGGTGTTAAAATGTCTTCTAAGCCTAAATTATGCGCGATCGGGTCGGGATTGTAAAAACTTTGTGGGGTTTGTAATAAGGCGAATTTTTCATCTTGGAAAAACCCTACTGTGCGCTTCAAAAAGTTTTTAGTAGGTACAAAGTCAGCATCAAAGACAACGATTAATTCTCCATTGGTTTGGGGTAAAGCGTTATTAAGATTTCCCGCTTTTGCGTGTTCATTCGTCGGACGAGTAATATATTCACAGCCTAATTCTTCAGTTAGTGCTTTAATGTGGGGTCTTCTGGTATCATCTAAAAGATAGACGGTTTTCGGTTCATAATCGATCGCCTGACAACCGATAATTGTTCGTCTTAAAATGAATTCTGGTTCATCATAACTGGGGATTAAGATGTCAACAGTTGGGCGGAATTTTCCTTTGATCACAGTCACTTGTAATTGCTCCGCTTGTAATGATCGGTTTCTGACATTTAGCATCAGAAAAAGCTGGATTCCTGTACTCACTAAGACTAACATTTCTAACGCAAATAACATTAAGCTAATTGTGCCATTGAGAGGATCACTTAAGTTTAAAGTGGTCATCGATCGCCAGATTAAGTAGCGAACGGTTAAGGTTAATAATATAGTCACCACCACGAATCTTGCCCATTTTTTTGGGGTAGGAACTGCTTTTGTCAGGATAAAAACAAATGCCCATAAAAGTAATGTGGGGAGAAGCAAATGTTGATTAGAAGTGTTCATCGGTGCTTCTAAAATTTGTGGCGGGTTGCTTTGAAATTGATTAAGCTGTTCAAAGAGTTGGGTTACAGTTCCCTCCCCCGCAAACCAAGCGATCACAACCCCAGCAGCAATGACAACAAGACTTAGCAACAGCAGAGTGGCTATACGTAAGCGCGACACCCGCAAACGAAACCGACGGAAAAGAAGTTGTGTCGAAAATTCAGAAGCACTCATAAGCGTAAATTAGATTGGGTTTAGGGTTTCTCTTAAATTTGACTTAACTCTTATTTAATTAAGATAGCTATGATAGTTGAGACTTTTCTAAAAACTGTATAGTCTTCTACAGAGAAAGATTTAAGGAAATACTCAGGAAAATATCATCTATCTTAAGATCGAGTAAGTTATGGTAAGAATAATTAGACATTACGTCTAACCTTCAATCTTAATTCTATGATTGATACTATAGCTTAAAAATAAGTTTCAGAGGTGAAAAATGACACTTGATAATTGGTTAACCTTAATTCATCCAGCGTTAGCAGTTATTTTTGTTTTTCCTTTAATTGGAATTGTTTCTAACTTTGCTTGGGCGGTTCGTCAAAGACGCTTACAACTAAAGTCTGAAAATAAAAAGAGTAAAATTGCTCCCACCGTAGGAAGAGATCATGTTGAGTTAGGAAAATGGCTTTCTGCCTCTGTCGTCGGGATCATTTTAGTGGCATTTGCTCATGGTATTACGTCCAAGCATATCATTAAAAATCAACTGTTAACCCAGAACCCTTTCCAAGTAATTTTTATCATTTTAATGTTTGGTCTGACCATTGCTTCTCTTGTCTTTCTGTACCGCGCAAGAGAAAAGAAATGGCGTGGCATTTTTGCAACATTAACAGGAACAGGTTTAGTGGTTTTAGGAAGTCAACCAGGGGTTTTTCGACGCACCGCAGAATGGTATATTTCCCATTATTACTACGGAATGTTAGCAGCGTTATTTATGATTTTTTCTCTGGCGATTATTGAAGAAATTTACAAAGATAAGTCTCTATTTTGGCGGAAAGTTCATATTGTTCTCAACTCGATCGCGCTCCTCTTATTTATCGGTCAAGGGATTACAGGCGCTAGAGATATCTTTGAGATTGGTTTATACACTCCCCCACCAGGACTAATCTTTCTTCTCCCTTAAAAACATCGCTAGTCTTAATAAAAACACCCAACCCATGACTCCTGCAATTGGATTGCCATAAATACCTGTAATTGCAGGAGAAACGGTTTGAGTATAGCTGACTAATGCTCCCACATTGATAATATAATAACCCCAAACTAACCCACCGTGAAGACCGATCGCAAGTCCTAATCGCCCTTGATTTCTTCTTTTTGCTAAAACTAAAACCGCTCCTAATATTAATAGTCCTGGGAAAGCAGGAAGGGTTTCTAAAATGACAGAAATTGGCTTAAAAAAATGCGCGATCGCGAAGAGAAAGCTATTTGACCATAACGCAACTGAAAAGGAATAATCTCTTTCTAACTGATGGAGTAGCCAACCACGAAAAAACGTCTCTTCCGCAAATGCAACCCCGATGCCAACTAAAGCTCCCTCTAGAATTAAACGCCAAAAAGGAAGAGAATTTTCTTGCCAGTTTAACCAGCCAAATGTTCCTTGTAAGAGAAATAAACTAAACGTTAATCCCAAACCAACAGTTAACCCTTGTAACGTTTCTAAACCATTACGAGAACTAAAAATTAAGCCAATTTCTTGATAAGGTTTCTCTTGTTGATACAGCCATCTTCCCAACCCTTGAATCAGAAGAAAAAAGAGGATAAACAGCCATCCCATTGTTAAAATAGTCATGAGATTAGGGCGATCGCCTAACAAAAATAGTACAGCTAGCGCCACAGGTGACCAAATTAAAAAGAGGAAAAGCAGAAAAATACCAATACGGAGCGGGGCAGAAAAGGATTGAATTTTTAGGAAACGTTCTTTCATGGCGTTATCAAGATATGAAACCTTCCAAGATTAGAATACCCTTCAATGGGAAGGGCTTCAAATGCGATCGCGCCCTCTTATTTTTCTCTGACAAAAGTTTGCGTATCCCAAAGCGAGACTCAAAGAACCAATAATCAGCTTCCAAAAGGCTAACCGATATGGTATAATAAAATACTCAATTAATCGAGATAGCTGGCAACAGTGAGGTTAGGACATTCTAATCAAGAGCAAGCAATGAGGATTCTGTTAGCTTGGTCGCTAGTCACTGTTAACTGCTATCAGGAAAAGGTTGCGAGTGATGAACTCGAACCGATGTTGTGGTTTTAAAAATAGGCTGAAATTATGAAAGTAGTTATTCTCGGTGGCGATGGCTTTTGCGGATGGCCAACTTCCCTACATTTATCAAAAGCAGGTCATGAGGTGATTATCCTAGATAACCTGTCTCGTCGAAACATTGATAACGAGTTAGAAGCAGGTTCTTTGACTCCCATCTCGCCAATGGGGGTTCGCCTCGCAGCTTGGAAAGAAGTAAGCGGTGAAGAAATTAAGTTTTATAATCTCGATATTGCCCAAGAGTACGATCGCCTCTTGCAATTATTCTGTGACGAACAACCAGACGCCGTAGTTCACTTTGCAGAACAACGCGCTGCTCCCTACTCCATGAAATCTCCCCGTCATCGGCGCTATACAGTAGATAACAACATTAACGCCACTCATAACACCCTTTGCGCCATTTCCGAATCAGGATTAGATATTCATCTGGTTCACTTAGGAACAATGGGGGTTTATGGCTATGGAACCGCAGGGATGAAAATTCCTGAAGGCTATCTAGACATTGAAGTGGTTGCTGAAAACGGAGAACGGATTCCCCAACAGATTTTATATCCCCCCAACCCCGGGAGTATCTATCACATGACCAAAACCCAAGACCAGCTTTTATTTGCTTATTACAACAAAAATGATAGCGTTCGGGTTACAGATTTACACCAAGGGATTGTCTGGGGAACCGATACAGAAGAAACTAAACTCGATGAACGGTTGATTAATCGGTTTGATTATGATGGAGACTATGGAACGGTTCTCAATCGCTTTTTAATGCAAGCCGCGATCAGGTATCCTTTAACCGTACATGGAACAGGTGGACAAACTCGCGCCTTTATCCACATTCAAAACACCGTTCGCTGCATAGAACTTGCCCTTGAGTATCCCCCAGAAAAAGGAGAACGGGTGAAGATTTTAAACCAAATGACCGAAACCCACCGCGTTCGCGACTTAGCCAAACTCATCGCCGAGTTAACAGAAAGTGAAGTCGCTTATGTGGAAAATCCCCGCAAAGAAGCAGCAGAAAACGACTTAAAAGTTGATAACAGTTGCTTCCTAGAAATGGGCTTAAAACCCACCACTTTAGCAGAAGGATTACTTCACGAAGTCACTGAAATCGCTAAGAAATACGCCGAAAACGCCGACCTCTCAAAAATTCCTTGTACCTCAGTCTGGACAAAAGACCAAAAAGCAGGGATTCCGCAACTGAAGCAGACAGTTGCTTCGAGTTCGAGTAATTCTTAGTTAGATGAGGTCAATCAAAAAACTGTCACCTAGGGAAGTCTTTCTTAAGAAAGAACTCGTTATTCTATTTCCAGTGGTGAGTGAGGAGTAATCGAACGGGAAGGCTCTGGGGGTCGAAACAAGGCAAGACTCCCCAGAGCTTTTTCATTTCTTTTGTTTTTTCAGGTAAAGACAGTTACGCTCACTGGCACTAAGCGGTGTGGAAAAAGTTTCTACAGTTTCTAGAGTTCCTCCTAACTTTTCCAAAGACTTTTCTAAGGCGCTTGCTTCCTCTTCTGTCCAGCGACCGCGATAAAGCACCGCAGTTCCCCCACTTTTCAAGAAGGGAAAGGCATATTCAGCGCAAACGGTAGCTGAAGCGACGGCTCTTAATAGGGCCAGATCATACTGTTGAAAATACTCTGGTTGCTTCCCTAAAATTTCGGCTCTTCCTGCGATCGCGTTCACATTTGATCGCCCCAGTTTCGCCCTCAAACCCTTGAGGTAAGCAATCTTTTTCTGAGTTGCGTCTAAAAGGGTGATTTTAGCCTCGGAAAGCGCGATCGCGCAGACCATCCCTGGAAACCCACCTCCTGTCCCAATATCGATGAGAGAAGCCGTTTCTAGGGCTTGCCAACCCAACGGAGAAATTCCGCGCAAAGAATCCCAGAGATGCTTTTCCCAGAATGCTTCTGGTTCAGTAATGCGGGTTAAATTCAATTGACCATTCCCCGCTAAAATCTCTTGATAAAGCTGTGCAAACTGCTGTTGTTGCTGGGGAGAGGGACACCAGTTTAAAGTGTCCAGCCAAAGCTGTGGAAACTCTGGAAGCATTGCCATTGATTTTACAGATAAGACGGACTAAAATTCACCTTCAAAGACAAATTGATCTTGCTCTGGATGTTCCACCATAAAGTTACAGATGGCTTCTAGCATTCCAATGTACCACTGATCCGCTTCTGTCTTCTCCTTCCCCTTGCATAACTGAATCTGTTCTTTTAATTTTGGAATGTCCTTTCTGTCCAAAATTAAGATATCCCCATCAACATCCATCTCATCTTCAGGCACATACTGATATTCTTCCTCATCATATTGAATCAGATGATACTCTCCCAAACCCAGTTCAGTATGAATTCTCATCATTTCTGAATTTTGAACCCCAAAACCATACTTCCAGACAATCTCGTATTCTCTACCAACCTGACATTCAATATATCGGCCCATGATGACTCCTCCTTGCAAAAGACCCTGAAAACATAGTTATAAGTTACCCTTCTATTTAAGCAAGTATGACTCTAGTTACTCAGTTATCTGCCTTTTGTCAGGGTTTCTTGTTTTCTAAGGCAAAAGCAGCGATCGAAGCGTCAATCAAACTCTAAAAAATTCCACCTTCTGAAAGTGATACGGAGACAGAAGCGCCCCCCAGATCGGCTTTTTGGTATCTGGATCAATGCCTTTGTCATAACTGAAAAACTCCTGCTCTGTCACAGAAAATCCTAATTCCACTTCACAGAGATTACCTTGAGCAGAAAACTGACAGACAGTATTGGGAACAGGTTTGGCAGAAAACTCACCATCAGTGCTTGTGACAGCTAAAAGACAGCCTGGCAATCTTTCTAAATCAGCCAGCGTCAGAGTGTTTAACCTTTCAGGTGTTTGACCACATCCTCGCCATTGTTGCGCTTGCTTAAAAGCATAGTATTGAATCGTTATGGAGTCATAATTTATTGAAGGTTGAATCACGAAGACCCGTTGACGATAGGGTTGCTCTAACTTTAAAACTGGCGCTTGTTCGGCAAAAAAGGCATAATTCCCAGCAAGGGAAAAAGGGAGAGGACGATGCCATAGTTTGAGGTTAACAAACCAAGCAGGTTGAGACAGAGCTTGCGCTTGATTTTCAAATTCTCCAGCTAACCATTGAACAAGTTTTAATTCCATCTTTTTCTAATACGCTTGTTAGCTCCCCAGAATTGTGGGGTTGGGGTGCGGGGGGACACTTATGGGATTGCTATATCTGATTGGCAGACTGCGATAAGCAATAAGCTGATACAATAATCAATTAGCAATATCTTTAACTTACCCGATTACAAGAAAACAATAAAGATGCCTAAATCGACTCAAGCTCATCTCGAACGCACAATTAGCAAAGATCAACCTACTGCAGCCAGACAACAAGTTTTGCAGCAAATGAACTACTATATGGGCGCGAAACTGATTGAAGTGGGAGTTGATCCACAATCTCCAGAGGTACTTTATCGCTGGTCTGTCAAGAATGAAGACAATCAGCAAGTTTGTACCTTGAGTGCATTTTGGGGTCAGTCAAGAGCAGACCTTTTATCGGGAGAATACCCTCTAACCGGGGAAGACTTAATCAACTGTGCCAGAGCCAATGTTTCTAAAGAAATCGCCACCACCGCTCAACTCTGCGGCTATGGGTCTGATGTTGAGCGCTTTCGGACGGCGGTGAAAGAGAAAATGAGTGAGATGGGATTAGACCATGAAGGACTCAAAAAATTAATTAATTCATGAGCTTACCTGTTGGCTATTCCTAAATTGCATCTACCCAGAAATTAACCAATCTTCCATTCTTCAGTAACTTCGATCGCCCTAGCTTTAAAATACAGTCGGAGAAAGAACAGATGGAGTTGTTTTCCGCGATCGGCTGGTTGTCCTTTTAACTATAAAATGGGGAAAGTTATATTTTTATAGAACCATGAGTCCGATTCTTGCAGGATTTATCGCCAGTTTCTGCGCTGGTATGGCCACATTTTTAGGATCATTACCTGCTCTGCTTCCCCTAAAATATACTCGCCGCGCTCAAGGAATCATGTTAGGCTTTGGCGGCGGTGTTATGTTAGCAGCTAGTGCGTTCTCTCTGATTATACCGGGAACTGAAGCGGCGATCGAGCAGGGAAGTACACAAATGCAAGCGGCTTTGATTATGGGAATGGGACTCGCTCTCGGTGCGATTTTCCTGAAAGTGACCCATGATTTACTTCCCCATGAACACTTCTTTAAGGGTTTTGAAGGACGAGACAGTAAAAATCTCAAACGCATCTGGCTGTTTGTCTTTGCTATTACCCTCCACAACTTTCCTGAAGGGTTAGCTGTGGGAGTTAATTTTGCCAGTGGTGACTACTCTCAAGGGATTCCGCTTGCTATTGGTATCGGCTTACAAAATCTTCCTGAAGGTTTAGTAGTCGCATTATCTCTCGTTGGTCAAAATTATAGCGCTCGGTATGCTCTGGGGATTTCCTTACTCACAGGATTAGTTGAACCCATAGGAGGCGTTTTAGGGGTAGCGGTTTTTGCTTTCGCTCAGTCTTTATTACCCTGGGGGATGGCGTTTGCTGCTGGTGCTATGTTATTCGTGATTAGTGATGATATTATTCCAGAGTCTCATCAACAAGGAAGAGAAACTGAAGGGACGATCGGGGTGATGGTGGGATTTATTGTGATGATGGTGTTAGATATTGGTTTGGCTTGAAAACGTCGCCTCCGAGATGGGTCTGTCGCTACAACTACAATAATCGTAGAAGATTATAATTGGTGAACTAAAGAAAAATAACGCACTAGGCACAGGATAAAATGTTAGAAACGTATCGACAACACGCAGCAGAAAGAGCCAAACAAGGCATTCCTCCCCTTCCTCTCAACGCCGAACAAACCTCCGAGTTATGTGAATTATTAAAACACCCTCCCGAAGGGACAGAAGAAGAATTATTATATTTATTGCGCGATCGCGTTCCCCCAGGTGTTGATGAAGCAGCCTATGTCAAAGCTGACTTTCTCACCGCAGTTGGCAAAAAAGAAGTCAACTGTCCCCTTATCAGCGCCGAAGAAGCTGTCGAACTCCTCGGAACAATGGTCGGTGGCTACAATGTCCAATCCTTAATCGAGTTTCTCAAATCATCTGATCTCACCCTCGCGCAAAAAGCCACCACAGCCCTGAGTGGAACAATTCTCGCCTTTGATGCGTTTAACGATGTCTTTGACCTCTCCCAAACCAACTCTTACGCGAAACAAGTCATAGACGCATGGGCAGCAGGAACCTGGTTTATCAACAAACCGCAAGTTCCCGAACAAATTACTCTCAGCGTCTTCAAAGTGTCTGGAGAAACCAACACCGACGATCTTTCTCCAGCACCTCACGCCACAACGCGCCCTGATATTCCCCTCCACGCCCTCGCCATGTTAGAGTCTCGGATGCCAGAAGGGTTAGAACAACTGGCACAACTAAAAGCAAAGAGCCTCCCCGTCGCTTATGTGGGTGACGTTGTGGGAACAGGATCATCTCGTAAATCCGCCATTAACTCCCTGTTATGGCACATTGGACATGATATCCCTCATGTTCCTAATAAACGCGCTGGCGGCTATATTCTCGGCGGGAAAATTGCTCCTATCTTCTTCAACACCGCAGAAGACTCTGGTGCATTTCCCATCGAGTGCGATGTGACAAAAATGAACACAGGGGATGTCATCACCATCTATCCTTATGAAGGAAAAATCACCAACGAAGCGGGAGAAACCATAACCACCTTCACCGCGAAACCCAACACGATTTTAGATGAAGTTCGCGCGGGTGGACGCATTCCCCTTCTCATTGGACGCGCCCTCACTGATAAAACGCGAGAAACATTAGGCTTAGACGTGACCTCACTCTTTACTCGTCCCGAAGTTCCTCAAGAAAATAATAAAGGCTTTACCCTCGCCCAAAAAATGGTCGGACGCGCTTGTGGCGTTGATGGTATTCGCCCCGGAACCTCCTGTGAACCGATGATGACCACTGTTGGTTCTCAAGATACCACTGGCCCCATGACACGGGATGAATTGAAAGAGTTGGCTTGTCTTGGGTTTAACGCAGACTTTGTTTTACAGAGTTTCTGTCATACTGCCGCGTATCCCAAACCTGTGGATGTGAAAACCCATCAACAACTCCCCGACTTCTTCGCTAACCGAGGCGGCGTTTCCTTAAAACCAGGGGATGGCATTATTCACTCTTGGTTAAACCGAATGTTACTCCCTGATACCGTCGGAACAGGTGGCGACTCTCACACTCGTTTCCCTCTCGGAATATCTTTCCCTGCAGGGTCAGGTTTAGTAGCGTTTGCAGCCGCTTTAGGGGCGATGCCTCTGGATATGCCAGAATCAGTTTTAGTGCGTTTTACAGGGGAATTACAGCCCGGTGTTACCCTTCGTGATGTTGTGAACGCTATTCCCTATGTAGCGATGCAGCAAGGGAAGTTAACTGTAGGAACAGACGTTAAAGAAAATGTTTTCTCGGGTCGCATCATGGAGATGGAAGGCTTACCCGACTTGAAAGTAGAACAAGCCTTTG
>CAYXDG010000076.1:0-15705 GCA_964463655.1 uncultured Dactylococcopsis sp. | reverse complement strand
GAATCCGTGAGGTCTGGAGAATCCCCACGCCTTTAGGCTGGGGAGTATGTCAATCGACAGTGTAGGATATAAGGGAGACGCGGTGAATTACATGGTGTCATCCTGTGGACGATTAGTTCCTCATAATGGAGCGCCAAAACGGTTCAAGTGCTATCAAATAAGATTGATTAATCCCAAATGTATAAACGCTCTTCTTTCGATTCCGATGAAATTGTTCAACGTGCTGAACAGCTAATGAACGCAGCGTCTAACCGCTATCGGATTACTGTTCAAGTCGCCAAACGAGCTAAGCGCCGTCGCAGCGAAGATAAAGCCCAAGATTTCCTCGAAGACCCTCTCATGACTCCCCCAATTCGGGCGATTATTGAAATGTCTGATGAACTGACTCAGCCTGAAATAATTGGCGAATAAACTCATTTTTCAAGTCCCCCACGAGGGGGATTTTTGCTGAACAACCAACCACTCCTAGCCAATCAAGAGTAACCCTTTAATTTTTTTTCACAATTTCTTGTAGCAACTGTTCAACATCTAATAAAAAGACGGTTGTTCTTGCTTCTTTTCCGTCTAAAATAGCCACATGAGAACAGAAGCTCAGGGTATCAGCTTGACGATAAGAATCAGGTAAAATGCGAACGCGATCGCGCTCTAAATTCATCAGAGTTGGGGTTTGTTTAACCAATAATCCTAAAACTTCCGTTTCACTTTGGACAACAATAATATGGCTTCCTTTGATTGCTAGGTTTTGTTGCATTTGCTGAGGAAATAATTGATATTCCAGGTCAAAGACTGTTAATTCATCATTCTCTAAATGTGCAATTCCGACCCCTCTTTCCCCACTCCCATTAACAGGAATTTTGGATAAGACTCGATACACTGATTGAATGGGAACTGATAAGATTAATGTTCCCACTGGAAATGCTACCACTTGCCAAATTATTTGAGAAGAACTTTCTATTGTTTCCATTTTTTTAGTCTTTCCTGATTGCTTCTTTAATGATCTAATGATTAATGATTTCTTGAAGAACATTCATAAATTCTTTTTCTAGATAAGGTTTTGTAAAATAGTGACTTGCGCCAAGATGTTTACATAATTGACGATGTTTGTCGCTGCTGCGAGATGTTAACATCACCACAGGAATCTGGTTTAAAGTTTCATCTTGACGACGATAGCGGAGAAACTCAAAACCATTTAAGTTGGGCATTTCAATATCACAGACAATGAGATTGATTTGGGGATAACGTTGTAACATAGAAATGGCTTCTCGTCCGTCTCCCGCTTGTAACACTTGATAGCCCGATCGCTGCAAAGAAAAGGTTAAGGTTTGGCGTTGTGTTGCGGAATCATCGACTACTAAAATCGTTGCTGTTTGAGGAGTTAAATAATAATCGGAACTTGTACCAACCACAGCAGATTGAGATGTTTTCTGGACAGTTTCAAGCAAAGCAAACACATCCATGACAGGAACAAGATTCCCATCTCCTAAAATGGTACAGCCTGATACAGACTCTGGTGAATGAATGGCTCTTCCTAGAGATTTAATCACTAATTCTTGTTCAGTAATCACGCGGTCAATTTCTAAAGGATAGCGTTGTCCTCCTCGTTTTAAGATTAAGAGAGGTTGTAATTTATCTTCGGGTCGCTCGATCGCACCCAACGCTCTTAAATCATAGCTAGTTGGGGGAATCGGACAATAATATTCTAATAAATCATTCAGTTTCAGAATTGGAAGCACCTGATTATTTAACTGTAAAAACCGTTGCTTTCCTGTCTGTTTAATCTGTTGGGATGTTGGGACTAAAATCTGTTCAATATTGTCGGAAGGTAAGGCCCACATTGCTGTTTTCGCTAACACAACCAATAATTTAGCCATTGACTGCGTTGTGGGAAGATTGAGAATAAAAGTTGTTCCTTTTCCCGGCTGCGATCGCACTCGAATTGTCCCTTTTAGTTGTTCTAATTGTTCCCGAACAACATCTAAACCCACTCCACGACCCGACAACTCGCTAACCGTTTCTGCTGTAGAAAACCCAGGTTCAAATAAAAGATTGTATAGCCTTTCTGTTGAAGATCGTTCCCCTTGTTCTTGATTTAATAAGCTAATGGCTAGTGCTTTCTCTTTAACTTTTTCTAAATCAATCCCCCGACCATCATCACGAATTTCAATCACCGTTTGATTCCCCTGATAATAAGCCTGAATTGCAATTTCTCCTGTTTCTGGTTTTCCAGCTTTTTGTCTTTCTTGAGGCGATTCAATTCCATGATCGAACGCATTCCGCACTAAATGAGTTAGGGGATCATAAAGTTTCTCTAAAACACTTTTATCAACTTTCACCCCAGTTCCTTCTAAAGTCAAGCGAGTGGGCTTTTCATACTGATAAGAAAACTCCCTTAAAATCCGAGGGAAACGGTCAAGAATATCACTCAAGGGTAACATTCGCGCCCAAATCAACTGCTCCCTTAATTGTTCTAATTGTTTCTGTTGTCCTTTGAGGGTTTGGTCTGATTGTTGTGCGAAAAGAGACACATCTTCTACAGATTCTTCCAGTTGGGCTGTTTCTTCTAAAAGTTCTTGTAAAGTGCTATTTAAAGCTCCATACTGATCTAGTTGTAAGGTATCAAAATCGATTTCAAGGACTGATTCTGGTTGTTCTGCTATGTGGAAAGAGGAAGATTGAGTTTTCCCTTGTAAAGCGTAAAGGTTGCGATTACTTTGACGGATAATCTCTTGATCAGAAAATTCTTGTAAGTGTCCGACTAATCTCCGAAAGCGCGAAAAACGACTTAATAATTCTCTTAATTCTCGTTGTAATTGTTCGTTTTGTACCGCCAGAGAATTTCTTTGAATCACTAATTCCCCTAACTGATTATCCATTGTTTGTAAACTGTTAACCTCAACTCGTATGGAGGGTTTAGAAGAAGGACTATGCGCTTGTTTCTTTGAGGGAGTAACCGGTGATTCTGGGGGTGGAGAGGGAACAAAAGGAACGGTTAATTCGTCTGCTTGCTCTAGTTGCTCAAAGTTTTCGTTGAGGACGGTTAAGGTTTCATCGAGGGATATGCTTAGAGTTGAAGGGTCTGGAGTCTCTTGTAATTGCTCCTCAATGGTGAGGATGTCTTCTAAATCATCTCCATCACCAAACAGTTCATCAGCACTAACTGTCAGAGTTGAAGGGTCTTGAGCAACCTCGATCGCGATTTCAGGTTGGATATATGCGAGGAGTTCTGGTGATGGTTGTCCCCCTTTTCTATCTTCACCGCTTAAAAAGGCTTTCCGTCCAGCTTCTAAGTCTTTGACTAAAATTTCTGTGATTTTAAGTAGGGATTCAGGATGATTATCTAGCGCTGCGATCGCGCTTTGCACCACTTCTCCCAACCCAATTAACCCTGTAATTTCAGCTAATCCAGTCAAAACCTCTGCTTGGGTTCGCACTTCTCCGATCACTTCATACTGCTTTGGATTATTTATCACTGTTTTTAAGTGATCAATTCCTTGTTGCACATCCACTTCCAAGATTGAGGAAACCATATCCACTCCTAAATCCTCAGCACTGGGAATAAAATCTTTTCCCTGCTCGATCGCTTCCTCTAAGATGGATTCTAAGTCAGTGAGAATGTTTTCCGCTTCTATGATGGCTTTTTCGGGGTCATAATCCCCTGTTTCTATCTGTTTCCTGAGAGGTTTTTGTAAGCAATCATAGCCTTGTAGCAGTTTCAGTTCTAATTCAGGCGTAATTTTATCCTCAGCATGATAGAGTGATCGAAAAATATCTTCGAGACGATGGGCAATCGCGCTGATGGCTTCTAAACCGACACTAGCAGCCCCACCTTTAAGGGAGTGAGCCGATCGCATGATATCATGAACTTTAGGGATGTTATACTCTTCATTGAGAGTCAGCAGCCCAGTTTCAATGGCTTGTAGGAGTTCAGGTGCTTCAGCAATAAAGAATTGGTAGGCTTGATTGCGGGTTTCTGGATCAAGGGACATTTTGGAAATGAGTAATGCTTAAGCAGCGATAGAGATCAATATTGCTTTATTTTAACAAACTTTCTCTCTCTGCCAGACATTCTCAAAACGATATTCATCATTATTGATTTATGACCAATCATTAAAAAACAAGGGAAGAATAAACTCTCAATTCAGTTAAACATCCATTCTTCTAGAATTGGTTGAATTGTTTTTAACTCATCGAGAGAGAGTAATTCTAATTCTCCATCTGGTTTAGCTTTCGCAAAGAAAAGCAGAGGGACTAGGGGAGTATAAATTCCATATTCTTGACCTTGATGGGTAAAGGTGGCTAAAAGTTGAAACTCTTCTGCTTCCCATGCTCGTTCCGTTTCAATTTCTAGGGTTAGAATATCATCATCTTCTGGTTCTGGCAACTCCCCAGCAACGGTGAGGGTAAAGGAAGTATGTTTGAGAGTCAGATTTTCTTCGGCGAGACTGACTTTTGCTTTCGGGAAAAGGGCCTCAATTTCTGCTTCTTCTTCGATTAAGATTGCTTGTTCGGTGTCTTCGTCTTCATCCCACATAATAATCGAAATTGGGGAGTCAATGGGCATGAGAAGATAGTATTTCACCCCTTTTGAGGTAAAAGACTGTTCAACATAACAATACAGCGATCGCCGTTGTTCATCAATGAGGACTTTGATTTCTGGAGAGGAAGGGGGTTGCTCTTGGGAAAAGGAAGATGAGGACATAGCACAGAAGAGAAGATGGCACTCTTCAAAATATCACAGATTGGTCATTGGATTGACACTCCCACGCCTAAAGGCAGTCTGGGGCTGAGACGTTCTAAGGAACGTCTCTAGATTATGATTAGGACAGACGGTTTAGCCAGTTGATGATTAATTCGTTAACCGCTTCTGGTTTCTCGTCATGGGCGCAATGTCCAGCTTTGGGAATAGGATAAAATTCTACTTGGGGATTTTGTTCGGCTTTGTCTTGATAGATTTTTGCCCCAGCAATGGGTGTCCAAGGATCGTCTTCTCCCCATAGCACTAGCAAAGGACAATCAATTTCAGGAAGTAATTCTGTGGGTTTTGGGCCAGGAGGTGCGCTGAGGACAGAGGCAAAGACTTTTTGCGCGCCAGGGTCACAAGAAGGATGATAGAGTAAATCGACTAATTCGTCGGTAACGGCAGTGCGATCGCGATATACTTGTTTAAGGGTATTGCGAATTTGGGATTTTCGGCGCACTTGATTAAAAACAAATTCTCCGATGCCAGGGGTGTTCACTAACTTGGTAAATGTTCCCATCACCATATTTAACGGAAAATGCAATTCTTCTGGACGATGATTCAACCCACCAGCGCTATTAATTAAAACCCCTCCTGCGCTAAGTTCAGGGTACTGACTCATCATCATTAATGCTAACAACCCCCCGATCGAGTTTCCGACAAAGACAGTGGGTTGATTGATTTGACTTTTCCAGAAATCATAGATTTGTTGTTGCCATAATTCAACACTATAGTCTAAAGTTGGCTTATCTGATCCGCCAAAGCCAAGCAAGTCCACCGCAAAGACTTGATATCCTGCATCTGCTAAGACAGGAATGTTTTTCCGCCAATGTCCGATGGACGCACCAAAGCCATGAATGAGCAATAAGGGCTGTCCTTGTCCTTGTAGAGTATAAACTGTATTGTAGCCTTGCCATTGCCAAGTGTAGCTAGTTAGAGTTGTCTCTTTTGTCAGCGATCGCGTCATAATTATTGTTGTAAAGGATTCTTAAGTTTATCGTTTCTTCTATCTTAATTTAAACAATTGATACTTGGTTCATGATTGTTGATTCCCAAGTAAGTAATGATCTCCCGAGTCGCCAAGGGGGAACAAAGAACAAGTAACCAGTAACAAATAACCAATAACAATATGTCTATTTTTACCCTTAAATCCGTCAAAAAAGACTTTGGGATTAAAGAGATTCTCCGCGATGCAACTTTCAGCATTGGTGAAACTGATAAAGTTGGTTTAATTGGAACTAATGGTTCTGGAAAATCAACCCTTCTCAAAATTTTAGCAGGTTTAGAACCCATTGATAGCGGTGAGTTTCAAGTGAATCAGAATGTGCGATCGGTTTATCTTCCGCAACAGCCAGAAGTGGATGAAAGTAATACCATTTTAGAACAAGTTTTAGCCACCAGTGGCGAACAGATGAAACTCATTCAGGAATACGAAACGCTCTCCCAAAAACTCGCAACCGCTCCTGAAAATTCTCAACTCCTCTCTCGTTTTTCTACGATTACGCAACAAATGGACGCGATGGGAACATGGGATTTAGATACGAAAGCAAAAATCATTTTAGATAAATTAGGAATCCAAGATCATCATCGTCCTGTCAAAAATTTATCAGGAGGAGAACGAAAGCGAATTGCTTTAACCGCAGCATTATTATCTGAACCTGATGCGCTATTGATGGACGAACCAACAAACCATTTAGATGCAGATTCTGTGGAATGGTTACAAGATTATCTAAAGAATTTTAAGGGTGCTTTATTATTAGTCACGCATGATCGCTATTTTTTAGACCGCGTGACGACTCGCATTTTAGAAATCGATCGCGCTGACTTATACAATTACGATGGAAACTATTCTTACTACCTCGAAAAGAAAGCAGAAATCGAAGCAGCAGAAGCCAGTCAACTGCAAAAATATAAAAGTGTTCTCAGACGAGAGTTAGCATGGTTAAGACAAGGACCAAAAGCAAGAAGCACTAAACAAAAAGCTCGTCTTCAGTCCATTGATGAATTACAAAATACAGAATTCAAAGAAGCCAAAGGAAAAGTCGATATTTCCACACCCACTCGTCGCATTGGTAAAAAAGTTATCGAAGCAGAAAACGTGAGTAAATCTTATCAAGACCGACAGTTAATTAAAGATTTTACTTATACATTTAATCCCCGCGATCGCATTGGTATTATTGGCAGAAATGGGGCTGGAAAATCAACTCTGATGGATATTGTAATCGGACGCATTCCCTCTGATAGCGGGAAAGTTGAAATCGGATCGACAGTTCATATCGGTTATTTTGACCAACATTCTGAGAATCTTCTCCAAGCCAAAAATGAAAACCAGCGTGTGATTGAATATCTCAAAGATACCGCCGAATTTGTTAAAACTGGAGACGGAACATTAATCACTGCTTCGCAAATGCTAGAGCGATTTTTGTTCCCCCCTAATCAACAATATATTCCCATACATAAACTGTCTGGTGGTGAGAAAAGACGCTTGTTTCTGTTGAAAGTTTTGATGAGTGCGCCCAATGTTTTAATCTTAGATGAACCAACTAATGATTTAGATGTACAAACCTTGAGTGTGTTAGAAGACTACTTAGAAGAATTTAACGGTTGCGTGATTACAGTATCCCACGATCGCTATTTTCTCGATCGCGCAGTCAATCAAATCTTTGCTTTTTCAGAAGGAGGACAAATTAAATTCTATCCAGGAAACTACTCGACCTATTTAGATTATAAAGAAGCCGAGACAGCGGAGAAAGCAACCGCAGAAAAATCTGTTTCTAAACCTGAGAAACCTAAAGCAGAAACTAATGGAAAAGGGAAAAGAGCAAAATCCCAGAAACCGCGCCGACTATCCAACTGGGAACGGAAAGAATTAGAAAAATTAGAAACTAAAATCCCACAATTAGAAGCAGAAAAAGCTGAGTTAGAAAATACTCTCTATAACACTTCTTCTCAGCAATATAGTGAACTACAAAAGCTATCAGAACAAGTGGCTAATCTGGAAAAAAGTATTGAGGAAGCAACAGAACGTTGGTTAGAATTAGCTGAAATGGAATCCTAAATTATAGCCAATAGCGATGTGTGCTTACAACTCATTGATGCAAGGGAATAGGGAATAGGGAATAGGGTAGCCTTTCCCGCTACACTCAATACAATTTACCACTGATTAACCGCTATGATTATCGTTTGTCCTGGGTTTCACTCTCCTCAATTAACTGCTGATTTGATTACAACAATGGGTTGGCACAGAAGCAATATTGATTATTTAATCGTACCCCCGAAAATTCTTCCTTATGATTGTAGCGCGATCGCCCAGTGGCTTTCTCCACAAGTTTCTCCCCAAACGCCTCTTTTTTTCCTTGGTTTTAGTGCAGGTGTCGTGGGTGCAATGGGGGTTTCACTCTCTCACCAGCAAAATGGCGGCCTTGTCAAGGGGTTAATCGCGATCGACGGTTGGGGTGTGCCATTAATCGGGGGATTTCCCATTTATCGGCTCAGTCATGATGCTTTTACTCACTATACCTCACAATTATTAGGTAGGGGGCAAAAAAACTTTTATTGTTCCCCGGCCGTCTCTCATTTAGCCCTTTGGCAACGTCCAGACTTGGCTTGGGGTTGGTGGGAAATTAAACTCGGTTGTCAGATGCGTTGTTCAGCAGCAACCATGATCCAAGAGATTCTTGGGTTAAGGCTCGAAAAATTATCGGTCTAACAATTGCTGATTGACAGAGGTCACGTGCAGACCCATTCCTTTGCTTTCCCTCGTTGTAGCGCTTCGCACTTGGGTGTTTACAGATTAATCACTGATCCCTGTTCCCTGTCCCCCATCAATGAATTGTAAGCACACCATCGCTATTGGCTATACCTCTAGGAAGGAAGGGGAACTTCCGTACCAGCGTTTTCATTAAAATGCCCCCCTGCGGGAACTGCGCCAGAATAAACTAATCCTCGTTGAGCATCTAAGGTTAAAATCGCTCCCTCGCGAATCTTTTGGGTTGCTTCTTCAAAGCCAACAATGACAGGAATCCCTAAGCGTAAGCCAAGAACAGCAGCATGACTGGTAAGGCTACTTTCTTCAGTAATAATTCCCGTTGCTTTGCGAATGGCTTCCACATAATCAGCATCGGTCTTGGGAACAACTAGAATCTCCCCGGGACGGAAGTTCCCCACTTGTCGTGGGTTTTTCGCAACACGAGCGCGACCACTGACTGTTCCATGACCAATCCCAACACCACGACCTAAAACGGCGGTTACGACTTCGACTTTGACTAAATCCGTTGATCCTGAAACCCCTTGAATGCTCCCTGCGGTCATGACTACTAAATCCCCTTCGCTTAAGAAGCCTTTTTCTTGAGCAACACTGAGAGCCGCTTGGAAGGTTTGTCCTGTTGAGGGTAAATCAAGCACTAACAGGGGTTTAACGCCCCAAACCAGTTGTAACTGCCTTGCTACATCTACATGGGGTGTGACGGCTAAAATGCGGGTCTGAGGGCGAAATTTGGAGACATTTCTCGCGGTAGCTCCTGTTTTCGTCAGGGTCATAATCGCTGCTGCTTCTAACTGTTGAGAAATCTGACTCACCGCATTGGCGATCGCGTCGGGAATTGTGCTGCTAGTCTCTAGTTTTTGGGTTGGTAGGGGTTTCTCTCTCTCCATGCGATCCGCTATCCGCGCCATTGTTGCCACAGCTTCCACGGGATGTTTCCCCACTGCTGTTTCATTGGACAACATCACCGCATCCGTGCCATCTAAAATGGCATTAGCCACATCAGAAACCTCGGCGCGAGTGGGACGAGCATTACTGACCATGCTATCTAACATCTGCGTGGCGGTGATCACGGGAATTCCCAAACGATTGGCGGTGAGAATCAGTCGTTTTTGTAGGATGGGGACATCTTCGGCGGGAAGTTCAACACCCAAATCTCCCCGTGCAACCATCACTCCATCACACAGAGATAAAACTGCTTCCATCTGCTCGATCGCCTCATGCTTTTCAATTTTGGCAATCACGGGGACAGATTTTCCCGCACCTGAGATAATTTCTTTAATTTCTAGGATATCTTCAGGATTGCGAACAAAACTTAACGCCACCCAATCAACCCCTTGGTCTAAGCCAAACATCAGATCACGACGGTCTTTATCAGTCAAAGCGCGAACTGACAGATAAACCCCAGGAAAATTCACCCCTTTATTATTGGACAAAACCCCACCGACCACCACTCGCCCATGAACTTCTTTTTTTTCGGGGTAAACCGCTTCTACGTTCATTTCGACACGACCATCATCTAATAGGATAGTTGCACCAGCAGGGACTTCATCAGCAAGCAATTCGTAGCTGACATAACTTTTCTCTTGCGTTCCTATCATGGGAATGCTGGTAAGAATAAAAAGATCGCCTTTAGCAACCGTAATGAAATCATTTTCAAATTTTCCGAGTCGAATTTTTGGCCCCTGTAAGTCTTGGAGAATGGCAACAGGTTGATTTAATTCAAAAGCGGTTTGGCGAATGAGGCGAATACTCCGTTGGTGGTCTTCTTGCGTTCCATGAGAAAAGTTCAGTCGCAGCGTTGTCGCCCCTGCTCTAATTAAATCACGTAAAACATCGGGTTTTAAAGTTGCCGGGCCAACAGTAGCCACAATTTTAGTTCGACGAGATGAGTTTTGAAATTCCATAGATGTCCTTAATCAGGGAAAAGCGCTGGGTGAATTTTTGCTATCGTCTCATCACTCCCAGAATGATTGAAGGGGTCTTGAGAGATAAAAGCGGATGTAGCCAACAATATACAACAAATCAGAGCGAAAAATAATTTCTGGGTGACCCTAGTAATGTTATGGTTCTTGCAGATTAGCTGGTTTTTATGATCATCACAGAAAAGTAGGATAATTTAAGGTTGCTGCGATCGCACAAATCTTTATAAATTCTTTGCTCCAACATGGTTGCTTTTTCAACCACCCAACTGCGATCGAGCAATTCTTTCTTCTCTAAGAGTTCCCAAACTTCGGCATAGAGAGAACTCACTTTCATCAATACCACAACTTCTGCAGCATTGAGCGCTGTTTCGAGTTCATCCAGATGATATAGTGTGGGCAAGATGATTAAACGCTGCGATCGCACCGTCAGAGGAATCCCCAATTCCGAAGCCACCGCCATCGGTGAACAGACCCCAGGAATCGTTTCAACAATGACACTGGGAGCAATCTGTTTTACGGTTTGGGCAAGATAAGTAAAGGTACTGTAAAAACTAATGTCTCCCTCACAAGCAAAAGTTACATCCTCTCCTGTTTGCAAGTAGGATAACACAGTTTGGGCTGCAATCTGCCAGGCTTCATTTAATGTTCGATCGTCCTGTACGTAAGGAAATTTTAAGGGTAACAGGACTTGATCTGATTTTAACCAAGGAGTAATAATTTTTTGTGCAACTCCTTGTTTCCCATTAATTCCTGCTGGAAACGCCACCACTTTTGCTTGTTGAATGCGCTTTAACCCTTTGAGTGTAATTAATTCGGGGTCTCCTGTTCCCACACTCACGCCATACAATTTACTCACGTTCTCTCTAATGACTCAGCTTGTCTAGTTTAGCTTATGGGGCAATTTTAATCCCACAATTTTATGATGAATTTTTCCGAACCTTTAATAATTCATTTCCCCCGCGTTGAAACTCATAGATGGTTTTCTGAACTTCAGTTTTATATTCCTGAGTAGAAAGTGCTGCTAAAATAGCCTCTAGATGTCGAGATTTAGCACTGGTAAAATTCTCCACTAACGGAAAAACTCTCACTTCTTTAGCCACTCGCAATAGTTCTAAAATAGATTGTAAATGAAACTCAAAAGAAAACTGTTCGGAATAGGTAAACAACAGGTGAGACGAGACAGCTAAATCAAAACTTCCATCGGAAAAGGGGAGTTCAGGAAAGCCAATGTCTCGATAGCGCCCCTCTTGTTTTCCTGTGGCAAAATCAGCTAGAAATGCTTTCATCGCTGCTAGTCGATCTTCTCCCAAGGCTTCGGGAGTCGGTGTTTTTTTCCAAACAAATTGGTCGATATTTTGATATAAGCCATCGATAATAATGGGGTACGTTTGATTAATTCTTTCTTCGATTTCTTGCGGGGTAAACTGATAAATTGGATCGCAAGAAATGACTATTTTCCCTTGCTTTTTCATGATTGCATTAAAACTAGCAGGGCCACCAGCGCAATCCAGAATTGATAACTCTAAATCCTCAGTAGTTAGGTTAAACATTTCAAGATAATCTTGGTAAGAACGTCCCCAAGGAACAACATTTTGAAGCTGAAACATATTAAACTTAGTGTGTTTTTGGAAAAGATAGAAAAGCACCCTCAGTATTGCCAGTGATCCTCACGGGGCGATCGCGCACCAGAGGTTTTATAATTTGGGATAAGCGTTCACTTCTTCCCAAACCTATGTCTGACTGGCAACCCACCTTAGCTCAACACTACCATGAGCGTACCAAATACGATCCAGAAACGATTAGCCAAAAAGCACGGCCTCTCGATTGGAATCAGCAACCTGTTCCCTATAAAGATTATAAAATTGGGACAACCTATGACTTAAAACCCTATCTCAATGACCCGCCAAAAAATGAGGAAGATTGGGAAAAATGGCATCGTCTCTCCCAGTTTTTGTTATTATGCTACGGGGCAACCGCAAAATTACCAACCCCTTCTGGTGATAATATTTTACTGCGATCGGCCCCTTCTGCGGGAGGACTTTACCCAGCAGAAGTTTATTTAGTCGTCAGAGGATTAGCCTTTTTACCAGAAGGCTTATACAATTATCAGTGTAAAACTCACTCTTTAATCCACTTCTGGGAAGATTCAGTTTGGTCAGATTTACAAGCAGCTTGCTTTTGGCATTCTACCTTAGAGAATACTGAAATAGCCCTAGTGATTTCTGCGGTTTTTTATCGGTCTGCGTGGCGTTATGAAGACCGCGCTTATCGTCGCATTTTCTTGGATACAGGACATTTATTAGGGAATTTTGAACTAGCTGGAAACCTAACCGATTATCGTCCCCATTTAATCGGAGGATTTAAAGATGATGCGATGAATGAACTGCTTTATCTAAATCCGAAAGAAGAAGGGGTAATCACAGTTGCTGCTTTAGCAGACTTATTAGAAATTAAACAAAATCTATCTCCCACTAAAACAGTTTTACCCTCGAAAGCAAATCATACATTTCCCTCTAATATTAAAGATGGGGAGTTATTATTCTATCTTCATGAACTGACGAAAATTGAAACCGAACCCAAAGCCTTAGCGAAAGGAATTAAAGACAATCAAAAAGAAGATAAATATAATTTTCCCTTTTGCTTGAAAATTTCAACAAAAATCGAACCTTTCCAATGGGGGGAAAATTTAGCAGGATTACAACAAACTATTTTTAAGCGTCGTTCTACTCGTAGTTTTAATGGACAAGAATTAACCCTTGATGAATTGAAGCAACTCCTCAGTTTTACTTATCAAACCCAAGACTATTGGCGACAAGGATTCGATCCTAATCCAGACTTTTTTGATCTCAATTTGGTTTCTACCTTTGTGGCGGTTACAGGAGTAACTGACTTAGAAGAAGGCTGTTATTATTATGCTCCAAATACTCAAGAATTACGACAAATTCGGTTTAAGAATTTCCGCCAAGAGTTACATTATTTATGTTTAGGGCAAGATTTGGGAAGAGATGCTGCTGCGGTGATTTTCCAGACAGCAGATTTAAAACAAGCAATTAACTTATATGGCGATCGCGCATACCGTTATCTTCATTTGGATGCGGGACATTTGGGACAACGCCTCAATTTAGCAGCAATTTATCTAAAATTAGGAGTCAGTGGAATTGCAGGATTTTTTGATAATCAAGTCAATGAAGTGTTAGGAATCCCAGAAGATGAAGCAGCATTGTATATTACCACGTTAGGTCGTCCCAGAAGAGGATAGGATAGAGAAGAAACAGAATTGAGAAAGGAATGTCGATTTTCTCTTCAAAGAATCATTAATCATCAAGCATGAGTTCAACACTAATTCGCTTAGAAAATATCTGTAAAGTTTATGGTAGAGGAAACACCGCAGTTCAGGCGTTGAATCAAGTCAATCTGACGCTTGAAGAAGGGGAATACTGCTCGATTATGGGTGCTTCTGGGTCGGGAAAATCTACGATGATGAATATAATTGGCTGTTTAGACCATCCCACCAGTGGACAGTATTATCTAGATCATCAAGATGTTTCTCAGTTACCCAATGAAGCCTTAGCAGACATTCGTAATGGTAAGATTGGTTTCGTTTTCCAACAGTTTCATTTGCTTTCCCATCTTACTGCTTTAGAAAATGTTATGCTACCCATGATTTATGCGGGAGTTTCCTCTCAAGATCGCCAAGAAAGAGCAGCCATTGCTTTGGATCAGATGGGATTAAGCAGTCGTCTCCAGAATAAACCCAATCAACTTTCTGGTGGACAACAACAACGAGTCGCGATCGCGCGCGCGATCGTCAATAATCCTCGCTTATTGCTAGCAGATGAGCCAACAGGGGCGTTAGACTCACGGACAGTGAGAGAAGTTTTAGATATATTTAAAGAATTACACAACGATGGAATCACTATTGTTATGGTCACCCATGAAGTGGATGTCGCCCGTGAAAGTAAACGCATTGCTTGGTTTCGGGATGGCGAGGTCATTTATTCTCATCTCACTCCAGAGGAAATGTTAGAGGTTGCGATATCCTAATTAATTATTAATTGTTCGCAGGTGGGCAATGCCCACCCGACTGGCTAATCAAGTTATGAGACGGCTTTGTCTGGACGACTTGCTAAGTTTCCTAATCCCCAACATAAAAGAGCATTGAGGAGTAAATAGCTTCTGGCGAGCCAATCCTCTCCTAATCCCCAAACGGCTGGAGAAACAACCGCGCTAATGGCTAAGAAGGAAGCCATCCCTAAACTTGTCCCCACAGCAAACCAACGCCAAGTGGGATGTTGCAAGAGTAATAGCGCCAACCCCAAGGGAATCAAAACACTGGCAAAGAAGGGATTGAGCATCGTACTCCCTTGAATGGCATTCCCTAACTCTGGGATTGAACTGCCCATGACGCGGAAGGGCGCTTGAGGTAAATCAAAGATATAAAATCCTTTCAGGAAAAATAATCCTGAACTACCAGCAACCAAACCACTGGCTAAAGACCAACTCCAAGCAAAGGGAAAATAATTTCTCAAGAACCAAGCAAGGAGATATCCTCCGATAACTGTTGCCATCTTGAAGGGCAACATCACGGTTCCGCCATCAATCCAGAAGCGAGGATTGAGATAACCATTATCGCGCAACCAACGAGCAAAGTCACGAACGCTGATTTGTCCCTGCATGGCTAGTTTAACCGCTTGACCTGCGTCTAATTGTCCCACACCATAATGATTCATGGGGTCTTCTTGCACTTTCCGCACAGATTGTTTTAAGACACTCAGCACTTCCTCGGGTTCAGTCACTCCTGTACTTTTAATCAACGCAGCAACACCCGCTACGTGGGGTGCTGCCATACTGGTTCCTTGATACCCTGTAAATACCGCTTCTCCTGTTTGAGGATTAATGGTATTTTGGATAACTTTCCCCGCTTCACTGCCCCCTGGTGCGGAAATATCCACCCCAGCGCCATAGTTGGAATATTTAGCTTTCATTCCTGCTGCATCAAGGGCGGAAACCGCAATCACATGAGGATAACGGGCTGGATAAGCAGCAGCGTTTTGGCTTGAGTTGCCTGCAGCAGCGACAATGACGACTCCTTTGTTGTGGGCATATTTAACCGCTTCTGAAAGGATGTGACTGTCGCCAGTTCCCCCCAGACTCAAATTAATTACGTCAGCCCCATTATCTGCAGCAAAACGGATGCCTTCTGCAATGTCGGCGACGGTTCCCCCACCGTTGCCATCAAGGACTTTAATGGGCATAATTTTGGCTTTATAGGCAATCCC
>CAYXDG010000075.1:0-15855 GCA_964463655.1 uncultured Dactylococcopsis sp. | reverse complement strand
CCGATTAAATACCGGAGGAGTTTATGACTTTAAAAGACGAATATGATGAAGCTGGAGAGATTTATGCTTACGATCACGCTACCCAGAAGTTAGAAACTGGTATAGAATCTGACCCTAGATATGAGTATCTAGCGTTGCTGAATTAAGATATGAAACGATATGGGATAGGGAGAGCTTCCCATTTAAGATAATGAACTAAAAGACGAATGGAGTAACTTAACATCTCGACTGACTTTGAGTAACAAAGTGTTTTTCGCTGTAATCTGGCTAAATAATGTCTCAATCTTGTATTTTCTCCTTCCACTCTGGTCATGTAAGTTTTACTGATGATTTGATCTCCATCAGGAATAAATTGTGCATCAATTGTTCACATTTAGCCAAAGGAACTTCATCCATGCGACCATAAAGGGCAATTCCCGCATTGTTAATTAAAATATCAACAGGAATGTTTAAGGCTTTGACTCGATCGTAAAGCATTTGACATCCTTTTTCCTCAGACAAATCTATCCCCAAATAACAGCTTCATTTAACTGAGTCATACGTTGATCATCTAGCGTTTCTTAGTCAATCGGTATATAGCAATCCAAGATGAGTCATGAGAAGTAGGTTGGGTAGAGTATAGCGAAACTCATGTAGGATTACTATAGCCCGACATTTTCCGAATAATTTCACTGGTAGAAGTAGGAACTTCGATGTTAATTAATTCAATTTTTCCCCCATAGCTTTGGACGGTTTTTGCTTCGGGTAAGGTTTCAATTGTATAGTCTCCTCCTTTCGCATAAATATCTGGTTTTAAGGCTTTAATTAATTCTATGGCTGTGGTTTCTGAAAAAATCACCACTGCATCCACAACCCTTAAAGCGGATAAGACTTCAGCGCGTTGTTCTTCTGTAATAATCGGACGAGGGGGAGATTTTTGCGGTTTAATGGTACTTACGGAGCGATCGCTGTTCACCCCAACCACCAGCGTTTTCCCCATAGATTTTGCCGTTTGCAGATAACGCACATGACCCACGTGCAACAAGTCAAAACAGCCATTGGTTAAAACCAACGGTCGCCACTGTTCAGGATTAGGATTGACCTTCGCTTGCAGTTCAGCTAGAGAATATAGTTTTGTCATTTCTTATTTGTTCTTTATGATTTCATTCCTCTCTCTCTATAGTGAAGACAGTTAACATAACTTAATATAAAATAGAATTAACCTTACTTAACTCATCACGAACAAGGAAAGTCAGATCATGCTGTTTTCACTAGCAACGCAAGACATTGGACAACAAACCTTGAACCGAATCGCAGAATTTGCCCTTGCTAGCCAACTCGACGAATCAGAAAACTTAAGCGTTGATGTCAAAACCGATCCCAGTTTACTCGCGCAAGGGAAACTCGCTTCTCTCACCATTGCTGGGGATGGGTTAGTGATGCAAAAAGACTTGCGGATGCAGAAACTGGTGATCAAGCTAGAGAATATCGCCGTTAGTCCCATTAAAGCATTAACAGGAAACATTGAGTTAACCGAAACCAGCACAGGGAAAGCAGACATTCTTCTCACTGATGCTGATCTCAATCGCGCTTTTAATTCTGAAACCTTGCGCGGTCAGATGCAAAACTTGCATATGCAGGTGGAGGATCAGCCAGTCACGTTAGATGTTTTAGCTGTTGAATGTCATCTTCTCGGAGAAGGGACGATCGCGATCGATGCTAGAATTAAAATTCGAGAGACTGAAGAAGTTAAACGCACATCTTTTACAACAACCCCAAGAGTCAGTGAAGGGGGAAAAGGGGTTTCTCTTGAAAATGTTACTTACGACGAAGGAAAAGAATTATCTCCACAGTTAACAACAGCCCTCCTCGAAAAAGCAAGAAATATCTTAAATTTAGATAACTTTGAAGTGGAAGGAATTGCTTTAGAAATTAATCAGCTATCATTGAGAGAAGGGGAATTAAGTCTCAGCGCGATCGCGCAGATTACCAAGTTTCCTAAGCCTTAAACAATGAAAAAACTCTCGGTGAAAGTTAGGCCCAATTCCAAGCAGCAGAAAATTGAAATCGGGGAGAATGGCGAAGTAATGATTCGTCTCAAATCTCCTCCCGTTAAAGGGAAAGCCAATGCAGAATTAGTGGAATTTCTCGCGCAAGAATACAACGTTAAAAAGTCGCAAGTTAGAATAAAGTCTGGCTTATCCTCTAAAATAAAACAGGTGGAAATTGATGAATAATCAATGCTAAAAAGTGACCATCTGATTCATCGCCAAAATGGGGAAAGTATTGTCCCCAAACAATTGCTAGTAGAAGATAACAATGGCGCGATTCAACTAGCAGAAGAACTCATTGTTTGCTTTAAAAATGCTGTGGGAAAACCGCAAAAAGACCTCGATCGCGCTTTATCCGAACAAGAAGGAGATAACACCGATTATCGCATCCAACGAGGCTTAGCGCACCTGTTAAAGAATCATTTCTCCACTTTTGAAGTGATTAGCCCTCTGGAACCCCAAACCCTGCGCGATCGCGTTTTTAGTGCAGCAGCAAACACAACTCCCACTCCACACAACCGCCAGCTTACCCTCGAACTGATCGCCAGTCAACTCAGCGAGGAACTAAACCGAACCGTTGTCGTCTCTGAGATTCAACAGGGACTCTATGCAGACTTACAAGAAAATCGCATCCTGACACAGTTTGAAACTCCCGCACCCGAAACCCTCCTTCACCGCTACAACCTCTCCCAAGTCCAAGGAATTCTCTATCGCGCCACCGATATCGAAATCAACGCCCATCGCAATGTTCCAGGACAGTATAAACTATTATTCCGTTATCTGAAACTGTTTCAACTGATGGCGTATATCGAAGGCGATGCGGATCATGGCTTTACCATTACCATTGACGGACCCGCCAGCGTCTTTAAGTCTAGCACCCGCTACGGGTTGGCGCTGGCGAAACTGCTTCCCGCCTTATTGCACGTCAGCCGATGGGAATTAAAAGTGATTATAGAACAGCGCGATCGCTACAGTAAAGCCCTGAAAAAAGGACGATTTAGTCTTGATAGTCATTGCGGGTTAGTCACGCACTATCCCCCTGGAAAGCCCTACGATAGTATGCTAGAAGAATCATTTGCTAAGCGTTGGGAGAAAGAGAAAACCGAATGGAAACTCGAAAGAGAAGTTGATCTCATTCCCATTCCCGGAAGCGTCATGATTCCAGACTTTCGCATTGTCCATCCCAACGGCGAGGAATATCTGTTAGAGATTGTTGGCTATTGGCGACCAGAATACCTAAGAAAGAAATTCTATCAAGTCCGTAAAGCACAGGTGGATCATCTCATCTTAGCCATCTCCGAACGCTTGAATTTGGACAAAGCAGGGGTTAACTTTAACAATGTTCCCGCCAAGGTGGTTTGGTTCAAAGATAAATTATCTCCTAAAGCAGTTTTAGCGGTTTTAGCCGATGATTAATATAATAGAGAATTGTTACAATCCTTAACGAGAACGAGAGAGAGGACAATTATGGACTTACCAGAATCAGTGAAAGTGTGGTCGCAATTTTTCCATCCCGCCTTTATGTGGGTTTTACTTGGGGCTTCCGTTTACACTTTGTATTTAGGAATACAATATCGTCGCGCCCGCAATGGTGCGGAGGGAATCAAAGATCAGAAAGGAAAACTTAGAGAGAAACACTACAATCTAAGTTCAATTTTGTTAGCCTTAGTCGTCCTCGGAAACTTAGGAGGAATGGCAGTTACTTACATCAATAATGGTAAATTGTTTGTGGGACCTCACCTATTAGTTGGCTTAGGAATGCTTGGTCTTTTTGCAGCTTCAGCCGCTTTAGTTCCTTGGATGACTAAAGGAAACAATTTAGCCCGTAATGCACACATTGTATTTAATGTTGCCATTCTTGGCTTATTTAGTTGGCAAGCCTTGACAGGAATGCAAATTTTGTTCAAAATTCTTGGTAGCCTAGGTGGTAGCGAATCCGCTTAATTTTAATTTTTTTAGGGTGGGCATCCCCCACCCTATCACTTTTGATTATTTAAAAAGAATTGATCGCTTAGGAAACTCGATCGCGCTAAAAATATTATCTATTTATTTTTGACAACAGTTTCTCCCAATTATTAATAGTTAATTATCAATGGTCAATGGCTAAGGCAAGAGGGGGCAAGTCTGGCGAGAACTGTCTTTTCCCTAGCTAAGTTATAATGGGAAGGTAAATCGTTTGAAATAGTAGCACGAATCAGAAAAAATTGGGCTGATTCCCTTTTTTTGTGTGACTTCTGATTATAACGGAGTTTATTAAAATTATGGCCCCTTCCCAAGAGCGCATTATCCCCACCGAACTGCGAAATGAAATGTCTCAATGTTATCTGGAATACGCAATGAGCGTGATTGTCGGTCGGGCGTTACCAGATGCACGGGATGGCTTGAAACCCGTCCATCGACGCATTCTTTATGCCATGTACGAGTTGGGACTCACCGCAGACCGTCCCTTTCGCAAATGCGCCCGTGTGGTGGGGGAGGTATTAGGGAAATATCACCCGCATGGCGATACCGCTGTTTACGATGCACTGGTGCGGATGGCGCAGCTATTTTCAATGCGCGATCCCCTGATTAATGGTCATGGGAACTTTGGCTCGATCGACAATGACCCCCCTGCAGCAATGCGTTACACAGAATGTCGCTTGCAGGCGCTTGCCACCGATGCCCTCTTACAGGATATTGAATCAGATACCGTCGGTTTTGTCGATAATTTTGACGGGTCGCAACAAGAACCGATGGTTCTCCCGTCTCGTCTTCCCCAGCTATTATTAAACGGGTCTTCGGGAATTGCTGTGGGAATGGCGACCAATATTCCCCCTCACAATCTGGGAGAATTAGTCGATGGCACGATCGCGCTCATTCATGATCCAGAACTGACTTCATCTGACTTGATGCAATATATCCCTGGTCCCGATTTTCCCACAGGTGGGCAGATTTTAGGACGTAGCGGGATTAAATCCGCTTACGCCGAAGGTCGCGGATCAATCACTATGCGGGCAGTGGCGGACATTGAAACCATTTCCCAACCTGGACGACAGGATAAAGAAGCGATTATTGTCACGGAACTTCCTTATCAAAGCAATAAAGCCTCAATTATCGAGAAAATCGCCGAACTGGTCAATGATAAAAAAATTGACGGTATCTCGGATATCCGAGATGAGAGCGATCGCACGGGGATGCGGATTGTGATTGAATTGCGGAGAGATGCTTATCCTCGCGTGGTTCTCAATAACCTCTACAAACAAACCCCCCTCCAGATGAACTTCGGCGCGAATATGCTGGCGCTGGTGGAAGGGGAACCGCAACTTCTCGACCTGAAAAAATTTCTGGAAGTCTTCATCGAGTTTCGCGTTGAAACCATTACCCGTCGTACCACCTATCTTTTAAGAAAAGCCCAAGAGCGCGATCATATTTTACAAGGGTTATTAATCGCCCTCCAAGACATTGAAGCAGTCATTCGCATCATCAGAGGCGCTGCTGATACCCCAACGGCGAAAGCCAATCTAACGGAACATTTCGGACTTTCAGAAGTGCAAGCAGATGCGATTCTGCAAATGCAGCTACGACGACTCACCGCCTTAGAAGCAGAAAAAATTCAAGCAGAACACGAAGATTTACTGGCTAAAATCAGCGACTATCAAGACATCCTCGCCAGACGGGAACGCATCGAAAGCATTATTGAAAGTGAACTGACCCAGATTCAAGAAAAATATGCGACCCCTCGGCGAACAGTTATCGAAAGCGCAGATGGCGAGATTGTTGATCTCGATTTAATTGCCAATGAACAGGCGATTATTCTCCTCACGGAACAGGGTTACATCAAACGGATGCCCGTGGATACCTTTGGATCACAAAATCGCGCCACACGGGGCAAATCGGCAACGAAAATGAAAGACGACGACGAGATAGAACATTTTATTAGTTGCTGCGATCACGATCATCTCTTGTTTTTCAGCGATCGCGGGGTGGTTTACGCCCTCAATGCTTATCAGATTCCGATCGGGTCTCGCGCTGCTCGGGGAACGCCTCTCTTGCAGATGTTACCCATCAGCCAGGAAGAAAAAATCACCACCGTTCTGTCCGTGCGGGAATTTACTGAAGAAGACTATTTAATTATGCTCACCAAGCAGGGGAATATCAAGAAAACCTCCCTCTCTGCGTTTAGTAACATTCGCAGCAACGGGTTAATTGCCATTTCCCTGGCTGAAGAAGACCAACTGCGCTGGGTACGCCTCGCCAAGGAAAGCGACAGTATTATTATTGGATCGCGCAAAGGGATGGCGATTCATTTCCGCGCCAGCCATGAACAACTGCGACCCCTCGGACGGGCGACACGGGGGGTAAAAGCGATGAAACTCAAAGACGACGATGAGTTAATCAGCATGGATATTCTTCCTGCACAGGTGATCGCAGAAATGAAGGAAGAGGAGACAGAAGAGGAAGAGAAAGTAGAAGAAAGCACAACAGAAGAAACTCTCTGGATTTTAGCAATTACTAGAGGGGGATATGGTAAGCGGATTCCGATTACCCAGTTTCGCCTGCAAAATCGGGCGGGGAAAGGCTTAAGCGCGATGAAATTCCGTAAAAAAGACTGTTTGGCTGCGTTGAAAGTGGTTCACGCCGAGGAAGAATTAATGTTGGTGACCACTCGCGGAATCATTATCCGTCAGGGAACTGATGCCATTCCCAGACAGTCTCGCCAAGCAACGGGGGTGCGGGTGCAACGACTCGATGAAGACGATGCGATCGCTGCGGTGGCGTTAGTTCCCCCAGCCGAAGAACAGGAAGGGGAAGGGGAATAAAAGAGAAAGCGATCGAGCATTTTGTTCGATCGCTAATCCTTAACTTAATTAGGGAATTGACAGATGACCTGACTTAATTAATCTGATCCTTGAGGGAGTAACTCTTTCTTCTTCTCTTGAGGAAAGACTTTAACATCCCCTTCCACGACATCAACCGTAGCAGTATCGCCTTCGCTAAGACGACCCGAGAGAATTTCTTCAGCAAGAATATCTTCTAACAGACGCATGATGGCCCGACGGAGTGGGCGAGCGCCGTAGCTAGGATTATATCCTTCTTCCACTAATCGCTCTCTGAACGCCTCAGTTACTTCCAACTTGATTTCTTGTTCAGTCAGACGAGAGAAGACTTCTCGTAACATGATTTCGGCAATTTCTTTGACTTCCTCACGGTTGAGTTGACGGAAGACAATAATTTCATCAAGACGGTTGAGGAATTCTGGGCGGAAGTATTGTTTCAACTCTTCGTTAACGAGGGAACGAATGCGGTTGTATTGGGATTCGGCTTGATCTTGGTCAAGTTCAAAGCCTAAACCACCGCCCCCTTTTTCAATGACCTTAGAACCAATGTTAGAGGTCATAATTAACAAGGTGTTTTTGAAGTCAACCGTGCGACCCTTCGCGTCTGTTAAGCGACCGTCTTCTAGGATTTGCAGAAGCATATTGAAGACATCGGGGTGTGCCTTTTCAATTTCATCGAAGAGGACAACCGTGTAAGGACGACGACGCACCGCTTCGGTCAATTGTCCGCCTTCGTTATAGCCCACATAGCCTGGGGGAGAACCGATGAGCTTGGAAACGGTATGACGTTCCATGAACTCGGACATATCCAAGCGGATCATAGATTCTTCTGAGCCAAAGAAGTAGCTGGCTAAACATTTCGTTAACTCAGTCTTACCAACACCAGTCGGGCCAGAGAAGATGAAACTTGCAATGGGACGGTTGGGGTTTTTCAGACCGACACGAGCGCGACGAATGGCGCGAGAAACCGCTTTGACGGCTTCTTCTTGGCCGATGAGACGTTCGTGGAGGGTGTCTTCTAGGTGCAGCAGTTTTTCCGATTCGGTTTCGGTGATTTTGCTGACAGGAACTCCAGTCCAAGAAGCGACAATGTGGGCAATTTCTTCTACACCAACCACGGGACCGGCTTGATCCTCTTTGCTGGTTTCGGTGTTGTTTTTAGCGGAAGCAAGGGCGCGAATTTCGCTCTTGATTTCCATTTCCCGATCGCGCAGTTCCCCGGCTCGATCGAAGTCTTGGGAGCGCACTGCGTCATCTTTTTGTTTGAGGACTTGACGCAATTCTTGGTCTAATTCTTTTGCTGCGGGGGGCAGTTGGGAATTAATCAAGCGTACTCTCGATCCTGCTTCGTCAATGAGGTCAATGGCTTTATCAGGAAGATAGCGATCGCTGATGTAGCGGTCAGAGAGTTTGGCGGCTGCTTCCAGGGCGCTGTCAGTAATTCTCAGTTTGTGATGCTGTTCATAGCGATCGCGCAGACCAAAGAGAATTTCGATGGTTTCATCAATGGAAGGTTCACCGACCATTACGGGTTGAAAACGACGTTCTAGGGCTGCATCCCGTTCGATGTGTTTGCGATACTCATCGAGGGTTGTTGCACCAATGCACTGTAATTCTCCCCGAGCTAGGGCGGGTTTCAGAATATTTGCTGCATCGATCGCGCCTTCGGCTGCACCAGCCCCAATTAAGGTATGAACTTCGTCAATTACCAGAATCACGTTTCCAGCTTGACGAATTTCGTCCATAATTTTCTTGAGTCGTTCTTCAAATTCTCCGCGATATTTGGTTCCTGCGACCAGTAAGCCAATATCAAGGGTAACGACTCGTTTATTTTCGAGGATATCGGGGACATCTTCATTGCCGATGCGTTGCGCTAACCCTTCTGCGATCGCGGTTTTCCCAACGCCAGGTTCCCCGATTAAAACTGGGTTATTTTTTGTCCGACGACCTAAAATTTGAATCACTCGTTCAATTTCATTTTGGCGACCGACCACAGGGTCAAGTTTGCTATCAGCCGCCAATTGGGTGAGATTCGAGCCAAACTCATCCAAGGTTGGAGTTTTCGTCCGACCTTGACTAGAACCACTGGAGACTTCGGCAGTTTCTCCCAACATCCGAATCACTTGTGTGCGAACCTTGGAGAGATCAACGCCTAAGTTTTCTAAGACCCGCGCGGCAACCCCTTCCCCTTCGCGAATCAAACCGAGGAGGAGGTGTTCCGTGCCGATGTAGTTGTGTCCCAGTTGCCGAGCTTCTTCGAGGGAGAGTTCCAAGACTCGCTTCGCTCTGGGAGTGAAAGGAATTTCCACTGCCACGAAGCCAGACCCTCGTCCAATGATCTTTTCCACTTCAATGCGAGCATCTTTAAGATTAACCCCCATTGACTTCAAAACTTTCGCCGCCACTCCTGTTCCTTCTCCGATTAATCCGAGAAGAATTTGTTCTGTGCCAACGAAGTTATGACCGAGGCGACGTGCTTCCTCTTGGGCAAGCATAATCACCTTAATTGCTTTTTCTGTGAAGCGTTCAAACATAGCCTATTGTTATCACCTGCTGCGTGCCCTTATTACGATGATTCTAACATAGGCGATCCCATAGTTTGTGGCTTCACTTAGGGCTGACAGGGGGGGATTCTGCTAGGGTTTTCCGCACTTTTTGGGGGCAATTAGCGCATAACAAGAGATTTTACACATTTTTAAAAATCTCGCCTTAACTACTTTGCAAGATATCCTTGCTTTTCGTCAAGAGGGTAGTGCCTCTTTTTTGCTGTAATTTTTGTAACGTTTTTTGAAGTTTTGGATCATCGAGATGAGAATGCCAGAGAATCAAGGCATCTTCTGGGGGAATCGGGTAATAATCTTTTCTGCGTCCTGCGATCGCGAAGCCGAGTTTTTGATAGAGGGCGATCGCGCCTTCATTGGACACTCTCACTTCTAATGTTGCCCGTTCTAGGGGCCAGGCGATCGCCGCTGCGAGGAGTTGACAGAGCAACAATTCTCCTAACCCCTGTCTGCGATAATCAGGATCAATTCCCAGCAGTGTGATGTGAGCTTCCTCTAAAATTGCCCAAAAACAGCCTAGCCCAATGAGTTTGTCCTCTGGGGCAATCATAGCCAGAAGAAGACTATTCGGACTATCAATTTCTCGTTCATAAGCGCCTTTTGTCCACAGTCCCCCGAAACAAGCGCGATCGAGCTTGACCACTTGGTTTAGGTAGGGTTTGGTTAACGGTTTAATTTGTACCTGCTGCATTGGCTACAATTAAGGGATGATTATCATTATTTAGGATAGAAAAATATGAAAATTAAAGCCATTAATTATTCATCCCGCAGAAGAGGGAAGCTACTGGGCAGAAGTTCCCGCTTTTCCAGGTTGTATTACAGAGGGCAGGACTTTAAACCGAGTTTTTTGGTAACTGTTGACGGTTAAACAGCCGATCTTTTCCCTGTTGAATTAAACTGTTGAGCAAAGCGCTCCGTTGATTATTTTGGAAGACTTGCTGTAGTTTCTCTTGCAGTTGGCTAAGATTAATCTCTTTTCCTGTTTCTTGGCTGATTTCTTGTTCTTGGAAATATTCAATGAGACTTAACCCAGCAATGCGAGTCAGATAAGCTGCGCTGAAACCTTGGACAGTTCCTCCTGCAACATAAGTAAAGACATTGGTTTTCAAAAGACTGGTCATGGTTTGGGTAGAAAATTCCACTAACCCTAACTGTACCATTTGTTTTCCTAGTGTTCCTGCGACGGTTTGCGCTTGTTGCCAAGAGAACTTCTGTTGATAGATTTTACCTAAATCAAAAACCAATTGCGTGTTAATGGCGACTGTCGCCAGCAAATCTAAACTACTGACAGGGTTGGCAAATGCAGTTCCCGCAGCAACCCACTGATATTGGTCAATATAGGGAAGCGCCCTTTGACGACGGATATCATTGAGGAGGGCTTTTGCTTCTTTCTGGAGAAAATAGGCTTTGCGCCAGGTACTTTGGTAAAGGAGGGTCTGTTTTTCTTCGCTGAGTAGGGTGTTTAAGCGGGTTTTGAGGGTTTCAACTTCTGGCGCTGGGGTTTGCCATTCCTCATAGCTGCTGTCAGCTTGAAACTTGCGGACTTTCATCGGTGCGGGGGCTGCGATCGCGCTTATAATATCAGTTGCAGGGAGAATCTGATTGAGGCGGGTTCGCAGCTGTTTGGAGATCACGGCTTGTTCTTCGGGAGAATAGTGATCTTTTTTATTAAAGACAACCAATAATTTCTGTTGATATTGCTGCCATTTTTGCAGGGTTTGATATTCTGAATCCGTGAGGTCCCCATTGACCACAAAAATCACGATTTCCGAGGAAAGGGCAGTTTTTTCAATGGTTTCGGGGTGACTCTCCTTTTGATACAGTGCTGGGGTTTCGATGATCTGATGAGAGGGGAGAGAAAGCACTTCTTTAAGGCGAGTTTTGCCAACACTTTTTCCGCCAGCGATCGCAACTTGCAAACTATCTCGGTTGAGAGTTTCTAAAAGTTGATTGAGAGGGTGTTGGAGGGGGGAAACATCGGTTTTTGGGGCATCTGTGGTAATTTGGTCTAAGATCGTCTGTGCTTTGGCGATCGCAGTTTTTACGGCTTTCGCATCAATGGTGGGCAAAGAAATCACACTGGCTTCTGATTTTTGTTGGCGTGATTTCCACCACCAGATTCCTGTTCCGATCGCGATCGCACCAGAGATTCCCCATTCTCCCAGACCGATCAAAAAAGAATCTGGAATAGTTGAACCCATCCATAAGAGGAAGGATAAACCGACACCTGTCATCAAAATTGGTTTTCGTAGTTGCACCGCCATAATTGCTTCTCCCTAAGCCGTTTAAACACCTGTTCTTTCTATCCTAAGCCATTTTGATTCATTGTTCATGGTTTGCTAATTCCTGAATCCTGAAACACTTCAGAAAAGGAAAAATCTGGGGTTGCTAAGACAAAAACCGTTGAAGGTAGGCTAGCCACTCGTTTCTGGAGAGATTCATAATATTGTGTAAAATTTTCATCAGGAACGGCCATTCCCAGAAAAATAATATCAGCATTGCGAGAGGTTTGCTGTAGAATGCGATCGAATGATCGGCCATCAGCGACAATAACTTGAGGTATGGCCCTAATGCGTAATTCTGAAAGCAGTTGGTTTAAGTTATCTCGCGCTGGGGGAACTGCATTTTGATGATTAACCACCAGTTTTAGGAAAATATTAGCTTCTCGCCAACGAATATCGCTACGGAGCAGGTAAGCTAAGAGTAACATCAATCCCCCATTAGCTTGCATACTCCCTCCCCACCAAACATCGATGCGCCGTCGTCTTCCAAACCCCTGTTCATGGTTTTCTCGAAAAATCACTACATTGCGTCTAGCTTGGTGTATCTGCGCGATCATCTGACAGTAACTCTGGCGACGTTCAAAAGATTCACTGTCTCCCAGCAGAATAGTATTGGGAACAATTGATCCGAGACCATAGGTTTCTACTAAATGCTCAGCCCCAGAAAAGATATTATCGGCCGTGATAATGCGAACAAGAGCTTGAATCCCTTTTTTTTCTAAATAGTTACGGATGCGTTTTTCACTGTCTCCTTGCTTGAGTAGATCGCGAGATGTGCTTTTAAGGACGGTGGAAACCGTGATTAATCCTCGTTTGTGAGTGAGAGAGTCAGCAAGTTCAATCAGTGACCAGCGTTTAGTGGGTGCGCCTGATAAAACTAAAATGTGGGGTCGCCAATTTTTTGCGTCTTCATTGCGATAACTTTGATCCAGTTTATAAATTCCGATCCGAAGTAGAGCCATCCACACGCCACGACGCACATCTCCCCAAGTCACTTCTAATGCGCGCCGTTGTAACCAAAAATAGATACTGAGACTAATAATTCCTGCAATCACTGTGGCGATCGCGTTGATGAGAAACATCACTACTAAACACCCGATCGCGCCTAAAAAAGAAAATGTCCAATGGACCTTAAACTGGGGACGAAAGGAAGGACTTTGCAAAAACGCCTCGATCGCGGCCGAAATATTTAACACTAGATAGGTCGTCAGGAAAAACATCGTTAGCACTGGTGCAATTAAATTTAAATCACCAATAAAAACCGTTGCTATAACAACAACTAGCGTAACCGCAGTTCCCACACGAGGTTCATCATTGACCCCACTCCCTTTCCCTAAAAACCTGAGCCAACGGGGTAAAACCTGATCTCTGGCTAAGGCTTGTAAAATTCGCGGGGCCCCGAGAATGCTTCCTAACGCGCTGCTCAAAGTAGCCCCCCAGACTCCCAACAGAATCGCTGGTCCCCATAACGCGATTTCCATCATAATCAAGGGCTCTTCCAAGAGAGTTTCTGCGTTGGCTCGCATCGCCATGATTATGGGTAAAACCATATAAATGATATATCCTGTCCCCACTGCGCCTAATGTCCCGATCGGAATTGATTGGGTGGGGTCTTTCAAATCCCCTGACATATTCACCCCAGCCATAATTCCTGTTACGGCGGGGAAAAACACAGCAAAAACTTGCCAGAATGGTTCAGAGAGTCGATCGGGAGCGCCCCAAAGTTCAATTCCTGTGGGTTCAATGGGTTTTCCTAAGAGGAAGGAAAGGAGAGACGCGGCGATCGCTGCCATAATCACATACTGAACTTTAATGGCAGCATCCGCAGAGGCGATCGCTACTCCAGCAACAAATATGGTGACAATCAGAGCAACATAAAGCTGATTCAACTGAGGAAAGACATTAACCAAACTTTCTGCAAATCCCAGCGTATAAAGGGCGACGGATAATGCTTGGGCAAAGTAGAGAGGAATTCCCACAGCGCCCCCGCTTTCAATCCCTAGGGAGCGACTAATCATGTAATATGCTCCCCCCCCTCGCACTACCCGATCCGTCGCGATCGCGGAAATGGAAAGGGATGTAATGAAGGTAATGGATGTGGAGAGGGTAACAATGATTAATGTCCCTAACAAACCTACATTCCCCACCACCCAACCAAAGCGGAGGTACATAATGACCCCTAAAATCGTCAGAATCGACGGAGTATAAACGCCTCCAAATGTTCCCAGTTTCTTCGCTTCAGGCTGAGTGGAGACTCCTTCTGGGCGCTCTTGATCGGGAGTTGGCAATTTAACCATTGGTTGCTATTTCCTGGCAAGTGCTTTCTTTGAGTATTGTAATCTTCTTGCCTTAATTAATAGCACTTTGATAGATTGGCTCTACAGTATCGACCACTTAAGTCCCCAAAATTGGGGGGTTGGGGGCTTTAACGTAAAGATTAGTAGGAGACTAAGGTTGGCTTTTCGCAGTTAAGTTCTTGATGGTCATGATGTGCTTTAGCGGTTACGAAATCATGGCAACTTATCCCTGCATACATCCTGAAAATTGAATTCAGATGATATGGCGTAAATAATTTATCGTTGATTAATTCAGTTGCACCAGCCTGAAAAATATCTTGGGCTTGTTTGTCCATTCGGAACAGATTACTATAAACTAACACAGGAACTTGATTTAAAGATTCTGTTTCCCGAATAATACGGCAAAACTCCACGGTACTAATCTTTGACATTTGATCGGTTGCAAAGATTAAATGTGGTTTCAGCTTTTGCGTTTTAGCCAATTGATAAATTGCTTCAAGGCTATTCTCAATTACTTGTAAGTTATAGCCTTGCTCTTGTGCAACTTTACCCAGAAATTCTTGTTTTTCCACACTTAACTCAACTAATAAAAGGAGAAGATTGCTTTGCTTCTCTTGAGGGAGGGTGATTTGAGAAGAGGATTCAGGAACTGCGCTGCTAGATTGGGAATCGATAACTTTTAAGGCAATTGATTTTTGCTGAATATAAGGGGCTAAAATCGTTGCTATTTTCAGGAAATTACCACCGTGCTTAAATTTTAGAGCAAGCGATCGGAAAGATTTTTTTCCCTGTAAAAGGGTTAGCATATTTTGATAGACTTTTTCAGAAACGTAACCCCTTAAGGCTTCTGGCTTGACCAGTAACGGCGCTTCATTAGGCGAAACTTGAGATAACCCCAATTCTACCCATTTTTCCCAGCTTTTAAAGACCATTTTTTGTAAAGATTGTATCGCAGGAAATAAACGGTTGGATAAGTGATAGTCGGGATCAACCTCAACACCTTCTTTTATTTCTATTTGGATGTTATCGCCAATTCCAGTTAATGCAGACAAAGGCAGTAGAGTTTGACATTTTGCATACCTCATGGACTGATAAAGTGGCATTTCAAAAGCCTGAACCATATCAAATAAAATTTCTTCCAGAGTTCCTTGAAGAATTTTTTTAATCTGGTCAGCATTAATCTTCTGGTTTTCTGTCAACTGTCTAAGCTGTTTAAAGTCTGGACATTCAACATTCCAATCAAAATTATTTGGCTGAGGTTTCTGACCAGTTACAGTTAGAAATTGTCTTTGCCATCGTTGCCAAAGATAATCTTTTTCATAAGCCCATGTTATTTTTCCTTGAGAGAAATAAAAGTTCCACACTTTATCATTTTTCAGGTTACGAATGATCAGTTTTCCGCTTAATTCTTTGAGATGATAGAACATCAGATGACGAAAGATGCGGTTACAACTAAAACGACGTTCCTCAATAAGATATGACATGATTAAAATTGCCTTGTCTGCTATGAATTGATAGTGTCTTTACACTGCTTTGATGCTTACCTAGGTTTCTGTCCATGCTACAGCAAGATTGGCAATTGCGTAAAATTATTTAACTAAATTTACACATTGGCTGGCGTGACTTTTCAATGGTAATGGTCACACTAAAAAGCTATGCTCGAAACCTCACAATTTACTGTTACGAGATCGCTGCTCGAAAGAGAATTGTCTTGATCGCAACAGAGATTAATGTTTCTGGTTGTTTTAGAAACTTCTCCAATGTGATTTTTTCTCTGGGACTTGTACCATGCTTGATGAGGGTGCCGAATGTGGGTTGACAACTCCTCTGCCTAAAGGCGAGAGGATTCTTCCTTCACAGAATGATGC
>CAYXDG010000074.1:10775-15968 GCA_964463655.1 uncultured Dactylococcopsis sp. | reverse complement strand
GTTGGATGTTTGGGAGTGGACGTGCTTAAATTGTAGAGCGGTTCACGATCGCGATCTTAACGCCAGTAGAAATATCTTAAAAGTCGCGGGCGGTCAGTCTGAGACTCAAAACGGATGTTGGAGGGAGTGTGAGACTACCGATTGGGTAGCTGTTCCCGTTGAAGCGTCAACCCACCAAAAGAGCAAGCAATTAAGTTTGTTCTAGTAGGAATCTCCGCCTTTTAGGGCGGGGAGGATGTCAATTCATTAGGTTCATTCAGTTTTTTTATGAAAATTACCAATACCATTCATTTTCGTAACCTGCGAGGCGATATCCTAGGCGGGTTAACCGCAGCCGTTGTCGCCCTCCCAATGGCGCTCGCTTTTGGTATCGCCTCTGGCGCGGGGGCCGCAGCAGGGTTGTGGAGCGCGATTTTAATCGGATTTTTTGCTGCTCTTTTTGGGGGGACACCCGCTTTAATTTCTGAGCCAACAGGTCCCATGACCGTTATTGTCACCGCAGTGATCGCAGAATTGACCGCAAATAACCCAGAAACGGGCTTAGCAATGGCGTTTACAGTAATTATGATGGCGGGAGGTTTTCAAATTCTATTCGGGGTTTTGCGCTTAGGACGTTATATCACAATGCTTCCTTATAACGTCATTTCTGGGTTTATGACAGGCATTGGGGTCATTTTAATCTTTGTCCAACTTGCGCCGTTTTTAGGACAAGAAACCCCCAAAGGAGGCGTTATTGGCGTGATTACCAATTTCCCGATGCTGATTGCCAATATTAATCCTTGGGAGACGCTTTTAGGAATCCTGACGTTAGCAATTTTATTTTTATATCCTCCACGACTAAAACGAGTTATTCCGCCACAACTGATTGCTTTAATCATCGGGACAATCGTTTCAATGATTTTCTTTCAAGACATAGAAATCAGAACGATCGCGACCATTGGGGAAATTACCCCAGGCTTACCGCAACTGCAATTTCCCACCTTTAGCCCTGACAACTTACGCTTAATGTTTGTGGAATCGATGGTGTTAGGAATCGTTGGCTCGATCGACTGTTTACTGACTTGTTTAGTCGCAGATGGGTTAACCCGTCAAGAGCATAAATCCAATAAAGAATTAATTAGTCAAGGGATTGCTAATATCATCACAGGATTAGGCGGAGGAATCGCAGGATCAGGAGCAACAACCGCAACTGTTGTTAATATCCAAGCAGGAGGACGCACGGCTGTATCAGGTATTACTCGCGCTCTGGTGCTATTAATTATTGTCCTCTGGGCTGCACCATTAACATCAGGAATTCCTCTGGCTGTTTTAGCAGGAATTGTTTTAAAAGTGGGGATTAATATTATTGATTGGGGCTTCTTAAAACGGGTGCATAAGATTTCTTGGAAAGCTGCAGGAATTGTCTATGGTGTTGTTTTATTGACTGTCTTTGTGGATTTAATGATTGCGGTTGCTGTGGGCGTATTTATTGCTAATATTCTAACCATCGATCGCCTATCGCAATTACAATCCAATTCCGTTACAGCAATTACAGATGCGGACGATCAAATTGTCCTTACCCCAGAAGAACGTGAAATCTTAAATTTAGCCAAAGGACGAGTGTTATTATTTCATCTCAGTGGTCCGATGATTTTTGGTGTAGCCAAAGCCATTGCCAGAGAGCATCGCGCGATCGACAATTATGATGTGTTAATCGTTGATTTAAGCGAAGTTCCCATGTTAGGGGTTACGTCTTCTTTATCCTTAGAAAATGCTATCCAAGAAGCGGTTGACGCAGAGCGAGAGGTCATGATAGTCGGCGCAACAGGACAGATCAGAAAACGCTTAGAAAGTTTAGGAATTTCTCGCTTAATTTCAGAAGAAAAATGGTTAGACGATCGCTTAGAAGCCCTGAAAAAAGGATTAGCAGTAGCGCGATTGTGCGAGGAGAAATTAACCATTAATAATTAACAATTTATCAATTGTAGGATGGACTGATGTTGGATTTCTAAACCTCAATCCATCCTACAAACTTGTTTTTCTATCCCCTATCTCTTAAAAAGATAACGTGGTTAAAGCACATAAATAAATGGCTTCACTCCACTCAACAACTGCCCCATAACTGTCTCCAGTATGCCCTCCTAATTGGCGATTAAACCACCAAGCAACCAATAAAGGAATACCTGTTCCAAAAATTAAAGGAATTACAGAAAATACCCCTAAATCTAAATAAAGAAATCCAATAGTTGAAATCAAGCCGACAATCATCCATCCGCTTAAAAGGTCTTGGGGAAACTGAAAAGATTCTTTATGAAAACTGCCTTTTCCTTCTGATCTTAAATAGGGATAAAACGCGATCGCGCACACTTGCCCCCAGCGCCCCCAACCCAAACTGGTCATTAAAATCAACCAACGATACTGATTAATTTCACTTAAAGCACATACTTTTAATAAGATAATAATTACAGCTGCCATCACACCAAACGCCCCAACTGTACTCTCTTTCATTACCGTTAAACGCCGTTGTGGGTCGAAGACAGCTAACCCATCCGTCGTATCAATCACCCCATCCAAATGTAACCCTCCCGTTAAAGCAATGTTACTTGCCACCAATATAGCTGAGCGTGTTAAATTCGGCACATGGCAAGCCCCTAAAAGCCAATCTCCCAACACTAAGAAACAACCAATTAAAATGCCAATGAGAGGTGCAAAACGAGCAATCTGACCCAGTTGAAGCGACCAATGGGAAGGCAGAGGGAATATGGTATAAAAGGCAACTGCTCCCCACAAAGATTCTGTGATTTCTCGAAAAAAACTTATAAATTTTTTCATACTTAACGTAAACAGAAACCAAAAGTTGGGCTAAGATTATGTCGTAGCTGCAATTCCTATTAAACTTAATGAAAATTCTAACTAACCCCAGTGGGTTTTAGTCAGGAGTGTGCGTGTAATCGCTTACTGTATTATTCATAAAACTCTTGATCCCAATTTTTTTTCTTGATCCCTAAATGATAAGTGGGAAAAGTTCTCACTTTCTCCCATCCCTACCTTGACGATGAACCGAAACTTCAAATCGACCTATGACTAATCATAAATCTTTTCCCCAAGTCCTTGCCCCCTGCATCATTGACAATGGCTTAATTGTCAATCAAGAAGATATCTATCGTTTATTAAATGATTTAGGTCATGTCAAATATTTTCATTACCTAGACGGAAAATGTAAAGGTGAGGGAGAAGGATACATTATAGAGGTCTTCGATGACCTCAAGCAAGCAACTTTGATTGCGAATAAAAGCATTTACCTCAACTTATCGAGTTTTGATTATCTCCAACTAGAAACCACAACTGAAGGGCAGACCTACTTTGACTTAGTACAAGAACAGCGTACCTTACGCTTGCTTCCCATGACCAATCCCCTTAATTATCAAGCTGTTGATGGTAACTTAGACCAATCCACTCTTGCTGCAATGGTCACAGATGTTCTCTCGGCACGCCATGACGTGCAACTAGATGAGGAGGATGACGAGTATTTCTTTTAAGTTTCATTGCGAACACACTTGTCGCCACACTCAAGCTCGTGCGGGAACGTTTGAAACGCCTCATGGTGAGGTGAAAACGCCCCGTTTTATGCCTGTGGGAACAGTGGGAACGGTGAAGGGGTTAACGCCTGCCCAACTAGAAGCAGCACAAGCACAGATGATTTTAGGGAATACTTATCATCTACATTTGCAACCAGGAGAGGAGATTGTTGAAAAAGCAGGTGGGCTACATTCGTTTATGGGCTGGCAAAAGCCCATTCTAACCGATTCTGGTGGCTTTCAAGTCTTTAGTCTCAGTGATTTAAGAGAGATTAGTGAGGAAGGGGTAATGTTTCGATCGCCCCGTGATGGACGGGTTATTAATTTTACCCCAGAACACGCCATGAAAGTGCAAAAAGCCCTCGGTGCTGATGTGATTATGGCGTTTGATGAATGTCCTCCTTACCCAGCCGATTACGAAGCGGTCTTATTGGCCACAGAGCGCACGGAACGCTGGTTAGAACGCTGTATTCAGGCTCATGCACGTCCCGAAACCCAGGCGCTGTTCGGGATTGTTCAAGGGGGAGTTTATCATGATTTACGAGCGCAAGCAGCCAAGCAGTTAATTAAGTTTGATCTGCCAGGTTATGCGATTGGCGGGGTGAGTGTGGGGGAACCCCCTGAGTTAATCCATGAAATTGTTGCTGCAACTGCCCCATTTTTACCTTGGGAGAAACCTCGCTATTTGATGGGGGTGGGAACTTACCGCGAAATGGCGATCGCGATCTCACATGGCATCGATTTATTTGACTGTGTGATTCCCACTCGCTTAGGAAGACATGGCACAGCCCTAGTAAAAGGCGATCGCTGGAACTTAAAAAATGCCCGCTTTCGAGAAGATTTTACACCCCTTGATCCAGATTGTCCTTGCTACTGCTGTCAGACTTTCTCTCGCGCTTATCTGAGCCATTTAGTGCGATCGCGAGAAACGTTAGGCTATCTCTTATTATCTTTACATAACGTTACTGAATTAATTCGTTTCACCGAACGCATCCGCACGGCTATTCTAGAAGATCGCTTCACCACCGAGTTTGCTCATTGGCTGTGATTAATTGATAATTGTTATTTATTATTGGGTCACTAATTTTTCCAACAAACACAAAAATCATGTTAAGATAAGTGGCGATATCTTAAGTAACTGCGTTGGTCAGGAATCGTTAACAAATGGAAGCTGCTTTATTATTCGCTAAATTACCAGAAGCCTATTCAATCTTCGACCCCTTAGTGGATGTCTTACCTCTCATCCCCGTTTTCTTTCTCCTCCTTGCCTTTGTTTGGCAAGCTGCGGTGGGATTTAAATAAATCTCTATTCCCCTTTCAATCTACTTGAGCTACCTACTCGCAGTAGGTGGCTTTTTTAACGCGATCGCCCTGAACAATGATGTTAAGCCTGTGGCATAAAAAAAGCATACCTGACTAGCAAACCTAACAGGGCAATGCCAAAAGTAACTAAAAATCCCCACAAGCGGTTATCTTGACGCTGTAGGGTATCTTCTAGGCGATCAAGGCGTTTCTCGGAGGTTTCAAAACGTTGATCCAGGCCTTGAATTTTTTCTTCGAGTCTGCCTTGTCCCACTTCTAACTTTTCAACGCGGATCATCACTTGGTCAATTTTTTCTTCAAGTCTGGCTTGTCC
>CAYXDG010000074.1:0-10675 GCA_964463655.1 uncultured Dactylococcopsis sp. | reverse complement strand
ATTTTTTCTTCCAGCTTTTCTAAAATTCGAGCAAAATCTGTTTCGGTTGGCATTTTTCTAGAAAATTGTTAACTTCCTTAATCTAGGATAGCGTTTTCATTCAGCGCGATCGAGCCTTGTATTGCTTAGTTTTGCTAGATCGCACAACCACAACCAGTTACTCCTTCTGTTGCACACAGCAACACTTAGTTACTCATTATTCATTCTTAAAACTCCCCAGGCAGGATTCGAACCTGCGACCAATCGGTTAACAGCCGATCGCTCTACCGCTGAGCTACTGAGGATAGCGGGAACTGCGTTTTTTAGCAACAGTAATCCATTATAAACATAGGATTATCATCTTGACAAGGGGGTCCAGAAATTTTTTTCTGTTCTCAATGCCCCCACAACTTGCTAAACTGTTGGAACGGACTTTTGGACGGCTTGTTATGGTAAGTTTTCTTTTAGAAGTTGGCACGGAAGAACTCCCCGCAGATTTTCTCGACAGCGCGATCGCCCAGTGGGAAACTCGTGTTCCCAACACCCTCCAGAAACAGTTTTTAACTCCCCAAACCACTGCCTTTTATGGCACGCCACGGCGTTTAGCAGTGGTGATCACAGGATTGCCTGATCAGCAAGCAAACCGCGAAGAAGAAGTCAAAGGGCCTCCCGCTGGTGCTGCGTTTAAAAACGGAGAAGCGACAAAAGCAGCGCAAGGGTTTGCCAAAAAACAAGGGGTTGCAGTGGAAAACCTCGAAATTCGCCCCACAGAGAAGGGAGACTTTGTTTTTGTTAAAAAAACCATTAAAGGTCGTCAAACTGCTGAGATTTTGCAGGAATTAATCCCAGAATGGATTTTTGGGCTAGAGGGAAAGCGGTTTATGCGTTGGGGAGATGGCGATTTACGCTTCCCCCGTCCCATTCGCTGGTTAGTAACGCTGTTGAATGATCAGGTGTTGCCTGTGACCCTAGAAAATGGATCGGAGAGGATTGAGGGAGGGAAGAGGTCTTGGGGCCATCGGGTATTATCCCCTTATGAGATTCCGATTCCGCAGCCAGAAGCCTATCGGGAGACCTTACAGAAAGCTCAAATAACGGTTGATCCCAAAGGAAGAAAGAGCGCGATCGCGCAACAGGTACAACAGGAAGCAAGAGCCACAGGAGGCTATGCTGTCCTAAAGGAAGACTTATTAACAGAAGTCACTAACTTGGTTGAGTTTCCCTTTGTTGTGACGGGAAAGTTTGATCAAGACTTTCTCAATCTTCCTCCAGAAGTCATCACCACCGAAATGATTAGCCATCAGCGCTATTTCCCCGTGTGGAAGGATGAAACCGCTACGGAATTATTACCTTACTTTATCACCGCAGCCAACGGCGATCCGAAAAAAGCAGAGATGATCATTAGAGGAAATGAACGAGTGATCCGTGCGAGATTAGCCGATGGTCAATTCTTCTACAATGCAGATTTAAGTAAACCCTTAGTAGATTATGTCCCGCAGTTGGAGACAGTTACATTTCAAGAAAAATTGGGTTCAGTGGGAGATAAAGTCAAGCGCATCCAAAATTATGCTAGCTGGGTGTGTGAACAGTTAAACCTTTCTGAGACAGAAAACAATCAAATCCAACGGGCAGCGCTACTGTGTAAAGCTGATCTGGTAACGCAAATGGTGGGAGAGTTTCCTGAGTTACAAGGGATTATGGGTGAAAAATACGCCCTCGCCAGTGGAGAAGACGCAGTTGTCGCCAGTGCGATCGCTCAACATTATCTCCCGAAAGGCGCGGATGATGATCTTCCCAATCAGATGATTGCTCAGGTGGTTGCTATCAGCGATCGCGCTGACACCCTAGTTAGCATTTTCGGGTTAGGAATGATTCCCAGTGGTTCATCTGATCCGTTTGCATTGCGTCGTGCTGCTAATGGTATCATCACTCTGATCTGGGATAAGCATCTTCCTCTGAATCTTCAACAACTTCTTCAACAAGGGGTTAATCACTTCATCACGACATTTGGCGCAAGCGAACACACAGTTACTCTCTTATCCCAACTAGAAGAGTTCTTCTTACAACGGATACGCACTCTTTTAGGAGAGAAAAACATTGATTATGACTTAATTAATGCAGTCTTAGGAGAGAATGATGAAGAATACAAACAGCGGGCTCTAAGGACAGTGTTAGATGTGCAAGCAAGGGCGCAATTCTTACAGGAAATACGAGACAATAAAACTTTAGATGCTATTTATGAAACTGTCAACCGTTCCACTCGTTTGGCAGAGAAAGGAACATTAGACACCCAAACTCTTGTTCCCCAAGGAATCATTGATCCGAACTTGTTTGAACAAAACTCAGAACGGGCGTTTTACGATCATTTAATCGCACTGCTTCCGAAAACGCAAGCCAGCGCTGAACAACGCAATTATCAACAACTGGTAGATGGATTAGCAGAGATTTCTCCAACAGTGAGTGAATTTTTTGATGGGGAAGATAGTGTGTTAGTGATGGCTGAAGATGCAGCAATTCAAAAGAATCGTTTAAACTTATTGGGATTATTGCGGAATCATGGGCGAGTTTTAGCCGACTTTGGGCAAATCGTGAAAAATCAATAGACGATTTCCTCAGATTGGGCATTTCCGCTTTAATGGTCGATCGCTGAATCAAACTGGACTGATCCATTCGTATAATTCCAAACTTTCCTCAGAACAGGTACAACAGCCACTGCATTTGCTGGCACTTGATAACTGGCGAACTCTCCCTTTACTCATTAAGAGCTTTAACATCGGTCGCAGCGCTCCTGCGTCGGTGTGAAAGTGAATCCTTAATTCTGCTAAGGAAGCGCGATCGCGTTCTGAAAGATAGGATTGTAATTGTGAGAGAATCATGACAATAAATAATGAATAATGAACGGTTTTCTGGAGTTTTCATGTATTTTGCTGACCCCGCGCTTTTAGTCAACTGTGTTGTCTCCTCCTGTGGTGTGATCTCCACAGGGGGGTTGCTTTGCCACATTGAGCCGTTCAACAATTACGCCAACCGCTTCTTGACGACGGAGACTTAAATGAAATCCCCGCACTCTAATCGCGATCGGATCAGCCAAGGGTGCGACTCGCGTAACAGTAAACTCTGTGCTTGGGGTCAGTCCCATTGAAAGCAGTCTTCCTTTATAGCCTTGGGCCGCTTGGGTGTAACTCACCACTTTTCCCACCTCTCCCACAGCTAATTCATTGAGGGAGGTTTGACTGGTTGCTTCTACTGCTGATGTTGGCAGTTCCGTCACTAGCAAATCTTGCGCCAGACTTGATCCAATACAAAGCTGTGCGTCTCCAACGGCAACCATGATCGAACCACTCGGTCGCACATTCAGCACTTTTAGAACGTCACCCAAAACGAGTTCTTTATTTAGTAAGCGTTGAATTTTGCAATGGCGCATTCCCACCAATTGCACTTGCTGACCCGCTTTCGTCCATGTCAGGGGATATCCTTGCTCATTTACAATTTTTGCTGCCTTCTTGTTGCTTTCAGCAGCTTGTGGGGAGTTAGACAAGTAAGGAGTTTCCTTCGCTGCTTGGCACTGGTTTTGTTTGCGTTTTCGGAATGAAAAGTTCACGCTTATCTTTGGAGTCGGGACGACTAAAACAACTGAAGTTGGTTAAAAATCATTTTCAACTAACCTAACTAGAAGTTTACTTATGGCAATCAATAGCAAGGCTTTCTTTTAACAAAATTTAACTCTGAGTTAGTGAGAGTGGAAGAACGGGGTTGGCCAGGCTCGAACTGGCGACCTAGCGCTTAGGAGGCGCTCGCTCTATCCTGCTGAGCTACAACCCCACAACATGGCACAACTATAATAACAACTCTTTTTTCTGTTGGGTAGGTTTTTTGAGCAAGAAATTATCTCAAACCAAAACGCTCGCTACACACTTCAATTAGGGGAGTTAGCAAGCATTTCAGGATTTCATTTTATATTTTTTCCCCACTAAGTTGTTTAACTAAATGAACCAATTCTGGGAGAATTAACTTTTCTAAGCCTAATTTCACCGCATTACTAGAACCGGGGAGCGAAAAGAACAGTTTTTCTTGATAAACCCCAGCAATCGCCCGTGACGCGATCGCCCGCGATCCAATTTCTTGATAACTTAAATAGCGAAAGATTTCCCCAAACCCTGGTAAGGTTTTTTCTAAAATTGCTGCTAGTGCATCATAAGTGGTATCTCGCGGGGCGATTCCTGTTCCCCCGTTACAAATAATGGCATTTAATTCGGTAGAGTTTCCTAAAACTTTCAGTTGATTAATAATTGGTTTTGGTTCATCTTTAATGATAACATATTCTAATAATTTATGACCATTTTCTATCAACATTTCTTGAATTAATTGACCACTGCGATCGGTTTCTGGAGTGCGAGTATCGCTAATAGTCATTACGGCACAATTAACCCTGATTAATTCTGAATCTGGATGAGGTTGAAAGGGAGACATGAGAATAACTGGTTATTGGATAATAGGGGATTGCTGAGGCTAAAATATATCTTTTAAGTACCACTTCAAGGTTAACTCATAGCCTTGATGAAAAACGGGAGAATTGATAATAACTGACGGAAATTTTTCTAGGGTATTCTGATTTTTTTGAGACAGCGATCGCCCTTGAGAAGAAGTAATTCTTTGATTTAATCGTGCTTGGACTAATGCTAAATCAAAGCGACAATTCACTTCAGAATAGTCAGGATAAGTCCCTAAAAACATCTCTGCTGCGCGGTGTAATTTCTCTTGTTTTTGAGGATTAATGGCTAATAAACCGTCCGCATCCCAATTTTTAATCCGACGGGTTTTTACCTCTACAAAAATTAGGCTAGTTTCTTGACTATTCGGGGGAGAAGGATGGTAAGCCACTAAATCTAATTCTCCCCAACGACAACGCCAGCGAGAGGCTAAAATCTCCCAACCTTGCTCTTTTAGCCATTGCGCTGTTAGTTGCTCTCCTAATTGTCCTAAATTTGGGCTTACCATTGCTAATTTTTAGGTCACTGTGGAAGTTTGTAAAGCCATTTCCATCAGACTTTCATGGGCGCTGATGACTGCTTCTTGATCTTCAGGTTTCCTTTGGATATAATGACCATCAGATTGCAATTCCCAAGCCTGACGATTATCAGAAAGCATCAGATTTAAAAGTTCTTTTAAGTCTTGAAAAATCTTGGGATCGTCAATGGAAACAACGGCTTCTATCCGCCGATCTAAATTGCGTTGCATCCAGTCAGCACTGCCAATATAAATCTCTTCTTCCCCTTGATTATGGAAGTAGAAAATACGGGAATGTTCAAGGAAGCGGCCAATGATACTGATGACCCGAATGTTATCGCTGAACCCTTGAAGGCCTGGGCGCAAACAACAAATTCCGCGAATAATTAAATCAATTTCTACCCCTGCTTGAGAGGCTTCATAAAGGTTTTGAATAATTGTTGGGTCAACCAGTGCATTCATTTTAGCAATGATTTGGGCTTTTTCACCTTTTTTAGCGCGATCGCGTTCTCTTTGAATTAATGCGATCATGCGATCGCGCAAACTCACAGGAGCGACTAATAGTTTACGATATGATCGCTGACGAGAATGTCCTGTCAAGAAATTAAATAAATCTGTTAGATCAGCCCCTAATTCTTCACGACTGCTAAATAGCCCTAAATCTGTATAAAGATTGGCTGTTTTCGGATTATAATTTCCTGTACCGATATGAACATAGCGGTGAATTTTATCCTCTTCTTGGCGAACAATTAGCGTGGTTTTTGTATGGGTTTTTAAGCCCACTAATCCATAAACTACGTGAACCCCTGATTTTTCTAATTTCCGCGCCCAAACAATATTATTTTCCTCATCAAATCTTGCCTTTAACTCCACTAAAACCGCAACTTGTTTGCCATTTTCCGCTGCATTAATCAAAGCATTGACAATGGGAGAATCCCCAGAAGTGCGATACAAAGTCATCTTAATCGCCAGCACTTTCGGGTCATTAGAAGCCAGTTCAATAAATTCTTGAACCGTTGCACTAAAAGAATGATAAGGATGGTGGACGAGTAAATCAGAGGCCCGAATTTCCCCAAAGAAACTTTCACTTTTTTCTTCTAAAGAGAGTGTCGCCTCACTTTCTTCTTCATTGCGATACCATTGAAACGGAGGAGGAGCGATCGGCGTCCATTTTTTATCTTTTAATTCGGGTAAGGGTAAACTCATAAATGACATTAAATCGCTTAATCCCAGTAACCCGTTAATCCGATGAACATCTTGTTCTTCTAATTTCATTTCTCGCATTAACATATTGCGAATTTGATCGGGTGCAGAATGGTCAATTTCCATCCGAACAACTGACCCACCCATACGACGTTTACGCAGTTCTTTTTGAATAGCTGAGAGTAAATCATCCGCTTCATCTTCTTCAACTGCAATATCCGCATTGCGAGTAATCCGAAACGGGTAACACTCCTGAATCGTCATCCCAGAGAAGAGAGCTTCTAAGTGATGAGAAATGACTTGCTCAAGAGGAATTCCTGTCCAAGTTACTGGTTTTCCTTTTTGATTATGTACACCGAATTCTTCTGGCAACTGGACAAAACGAGGTAATACTTTTGGCACTTTAATCCGTGCAAATAATTCATCTTCTGTTTTCGGGTCGCGGACAACAACCGCTAAACTTAGACTCAAATTAGAAATGTAGGGGAAAGGGTGGCCAGGGTCAACCGCAAGGGGGGTTAAAACTGGAAAAACATGATCTTCATAAAAGTTTTTGAGATAGGTTTGTTGTTCCACATTTAACTCGGGATAATTGAGAAGATGAATTCCTTCTTCGGCGAGTAACCCTCTTAAAACTTGTTCAAAGTGCTGGTCTTGCTTGGCAATCATGGGACGTAATTTTTCAGCAATATCATTAATTTGCTGAGATGGAGTCCGTCCGTCAGGAGTTAGTTTATTCACATTAGCAGCCACTTGTTGTTTTAAGCCAGCCACTCGCACCATAAAAAACTCATCTAAGTTTGAGCTAAAAATTGCCATAAACTTGAGACGTTCTAAAAGGGGAGTTCTAGGATCAAGAGCTTCATGAAGGACACGATGATTAAACTCTAACCAACTTAATTCACGATTAAAATAATATTCGGGGTCTTTGAGATTAATGATAGGAGTTTCTGTTTTTGCTTTTGACATAAGATATATCACCGTAGCTAGTGGGGACGCGCTTTGATTTTATCGTATCCCTAATTAGGTCAAAGAAACGTCTTTTTTATACCATCATCTTTGAGCCGTTGGATCGACGGTTGCGCGATCGCCTTCGGCACTGCTACAATCTCGAAATCTAAAAGACTGGGCGATCGCTGATAAAATCCCGAAAGTAGTTTCATCAGGGCTAACATTTATCTGAGATGATAGAGCAATCCCATAAGAGATCTTCACGCTTTCCTCTAATTTAAGTGTGGGGGTCTTCAGCGAAGCCCACTTTTGACAACCGATATAGGATTGCCATAGTTTAAAGAAAAGGAGTTAAAATTATGCCACTGACCCCAGATGAATATTCTGTCTATCTGTACTTAGCAGGTGGTTATCGAGAGGAAGTTCGCTTTCCCACAATCCAAGATTTCCAAAAATGGTATAAGGATGAATTAAAACCGAAAGGCGACTCCAATGATTTTATTAGTGTCCCAATCAGGAATATTCAAGGAGAATACATGGTAGTACGCCCTGCGAGTATTCTAGCGATTCGAGTCGAACCTTTCTTTGCTGGTAGTGTCGATCGAGATTTTTAGGAGAAATGATGAACGGTTGGCGATGCGCTTCGCGCTTTTTTCTAACATTAAGCATCTTTTTCGCAACTTCCTCGGTTGCAGTGGGGTTTCCCTTGGAAAGAGTTTCTCCGCAACAGATGTCTCCTGTGATCGGAATTGATTCGCAATGGGAGAATAAACAAGCCCTAATCGAAGCGATTAATCAAAGTCTGCGCTATCTGGAAACCCCCAGCGCGGAAAAAGCCTACAGAGATTATCCGATTCCAGAAATTACCCGCGATCGCGCTTATCGTTCATTATTGCGCTTTCGCCAACTGCTCCGCACTTCTCCCACCCCAGAAGCACTCGCAGAAGCGGTGAGACGGGAGTTTGTCTTTTATCAAGCTGTGGGGCAAAATCAACGGACTGACGTTCATTTTACAGGCTATTTTGAACCTATTTATGCAGCCAGTCGCATCCCAACTGAGGAATATCGCTATCCTCTCTATCGCCGTCCTGCTAGCCTTAAACAGTGGACTTCTCCCCATCCTACCCGCGCCCAACTGGAAGGGATTAACGGAGAGGGCGAAAATAGCCCCTTGACAGGTCTGGAAATTGCTTGGCTGCGCGATCGCCTAGAAGCGTTTTTAATCCACGTTCAAGGCTCAGCAAGGCTACAATTACGAGATGAGACAATTCTCTCTGTTGGTTATGCGGGAAAAACCGATCATCCTTACACTAGCATCGGTGGGGAATTAATCCGTGATGAAATCTTGAAACGGGAAGAACTTTCCCTCCCTCGTTTAATCGAGTATTTCCGTCAACATCCCGAACAGTTAGACAAGTATCTCCCTCGCAATGAAAGTTTTGTCTTCTTTCGCGAAACTCAAGGCGCACCTGCAACAGGGAGTTTAAGTGTTCCTGTAACCCGCGATCGCAGCATCGCCACCGATAAGTCTCTCATGCCACCAGGAGCGCTAGCTCTACTCTACACCCAATTTCCCCAAATTACACAAACCGATGAAATTGAAACCCCTCTGGTCAGTCATTACGTTTTAGATCAAGATACAGGAAGCGCCATCAAAGGACCACTAAGGGTTGATATTTTCATGGGAACAGGAAGAAACGCAGGTCGTCGCGCTGGAATTGTTGACTGGACTGGACAACTTTATTATCTTTTCCTTAAGGATTGATTTGATCATTGGTCATTGGTCACTGATCACTGAATCTCCCCAATTATTAATTATTCATTATTAATTATCCATTATGAGTGGCTATTCCCCCTCCCCCGTATTTATGCTCACCTCAAAATCCGTTAAGATAGCAACGCACTCATAACCTGCTTAAAATCAAAGTAGTGAACAAGGAGTTTTAACCTTGAACCAAATCGTTCATTCCCTATCTACCCACGAAACCCACATTGAACTTCCCCCCTTACCCAACCCCCGTCCGTTGTTACTCATCGGTCATGGGACGAAAGATGACCAAGGACGACAAACCTTTATTGATTTTGCCGAAGCCTATCAAGAAATAGATCATTCTCGACCTGTGATTCCTTGTTTTTTAGAACTAACTACTCCGACGATTTTAGAAGGAGTGGAAAAAGCTGTTCAACAGGGTTATACAGATTTCTCAGCGTTGCCAATTTTGTTATTCGCAGCGAGACATAATAAATTTGATGTCACCAATGAACTCGATCGCGCCCGCGAAAGTTATCCACAAATCACCTTTAATTATGGTCGTCATTTTGGGATTACACCTAGCATTTTAGACCTGTGGAAAGACCGACTCGCTCAGTTAGATTCTCCTGAAAATAATCCTGATCAAATTTCGCGATCGGAAACCGTTTTACTCTTTGTCGGACGCGGATCAAGCGATCCCGATGCTAATGGCGATGTTTGCAAACTAGCAAGGATGGTGTGGGAAGGAAGTGGTTATAAAACAGTAGAAACCTGTTTTATTGGCATTACCCATCCCCGTTTAGAAGAAGGATTTAACCGCGCTCGTTTTTATCAACCCAAGCGGATTATTGTGTTGCCTTATTTCTTGTTTACAGGCGTTTTAGTGAAGAAAATTTATAATATCACGGCTCAACAACAAGAACAATATCCTGACATTTCAATGACTTGTTTACCCGAAATGGGGATTCATCCGAGTCTGTTACAAGTTTTAAGAGAACGGGAAATTGAAACCCAAACGGGAGAAGTCAAAATGAACTGTGAAATGTGCAAGTTTCGCCTTGCTGCGCTTTCTGGAAATACAGGTCATGGACACAGCCACGATCATGGACATGATCATCATCATCATCATGATCATAACCATGAACCCGTTGATCCCTATGCAGATGTAGAACAATATCATCAGAAAATCTGGCAAGCACCGTAAAGATCACTAACCAGTGACCAATCATTAAGAAACGAGTGGAGAGAAAACAGAAAACTAGACAATTCAACTCACTTCTAAATTCTCTCTGCTCACTTCTTGATGTCCTGTTCCCAAAGAACTAAGAACCAAGAACAAAAATGAAAGAATTTTCTGTTGGCGAAAAAGTTAGATTAATTGAATCCCCACCGTATATTAAAACTGCCGACCCCATGCCCATGTTACGTCCGCCAAATGTGGTAAAAGTGGGGGAAGAAGGAACGATTTTAGACCGTCGTCCCGGAGAATATTGGGCAGTTCGTTTTCAAAACGGAGCTTTTCTATTAGAGAGTCGATATTTAGGAGTTGCTGAATGAAGCTGAAACGGTTACTATATCAGCTTTTCAACCGTTACTGAGCCGAAATTGTGCAAGGAAATCAACATACTTTGCACAACGATCGAACCTTGAAGTTTCTGTTCCCCGTTCCCTAAACACACCGATCAATGGACTTATTTCTGAGACCCAATTTAATTCATCACTAAAGCTAATTTTCCTATCATCCGTTCTGATAAACTTATACAAAACCGACCAAAAAGGACA
>CAYXDG010000073.1:9515-16042 GCA_964463655.1 uncultured Dactylococcopsis sp. | reverse complement strand
GCGATCGCGACATCCGTTGATTTAACGAAAGCATACGCTTCTTTTCCTTCTGCTAATTGCAAGCGTTCTGCTGAAGATTTTGTAATCACAGAAACCACCTCAAGTCCTGGTGCAATTTCTATAGTAATTTCAGCATTGACTGCGCCTAACTCAATTTTTTTAATCGTTCCTTTGAAACAATTCCGAGTGCTTAATTCCATCTTTCAATCCTTACTAATTTTGAGACTAAAAGCATTATACACCAAATTTGTCAGAGAAAAGACAATGAAACCTAGCAAAATTATAAGCACTTTCAGCCTTTGCCTTCTGTCATCCATATTATTAGCAGGATGCAATACCGCACAAACCATACAACCTGATAATTCCACAGCAGATACATCAGGAAATACAGAATTAACTGTCTCAGCAGCAGGTAGTTTGCAAGAGGTAATGAAAGCCATTAAACCCCTTTACGAAGAAACCTATCCAGACAGAGAAATTGTTTATAATTTCGCCTCTTCTGGTTCATTACAGCGCCAAATTGAACAAGGTGCACCGGTTGATGTTTTTATTTCGGCTGCGGTTGATAAAATGGATACGCTAGAAAAGAAAGATTTAATCCTCACGGAAACTCGGCGCGATCTTTTGAAAAATCGAATGGTCTTGGTGATTCAAGCAGGAAATAAAGCCAATCTGAATATTACGGATTTCTCAGATTTAACAACTGATCAAGTTAATCTGATTGCATTAGGTGAACCCAAAAGTGTTCCCGCAGGAAAATACGCCCAAGACGTTTTAAACTATTTCAATATGGCGGATAAAGTGAACGCAAAAGCAGTGTATGGAAAAGATGTCCAACAACTGTTAAATTATGTAGCAACGGGGAATGTGGAAGCAGGGATTGTCTATCGAACGGATGGACAAGTTTCTGATAATGTAGAAATTGTTGCTGTCGCGCCAGAAGATAGCCATTCTCCTGTTATTTATCCTGTTGCTGTGATTAAAGATAGCAATACTCCAGAAATGGGAAAAGAATTAATCGAATTTTTAAGCACTGATGAAGCACAAGCTATCTTTGAAGAATATGGATTTGTTCCTGTTAACAGTGACCAGTGATTAACCCCCCCCTACTCCCCCCTTTGAAAGGGGGGAATTGAACAATGAACTAAGAACAACAAACAAACCCAAAATGACTAATACAAAACGAGATTGGAAAGATTACTACAAAGCGATCGAAAATCGCCCTCCCAGAAAAACTGTTTTAACCGCCCTTGCTGGCTTTGAAAAACCTGCATCTGCGATCGATCTCGGTTGCGGAATCGGACGCGATACTGCACCAATGTTACAACAAAATTGGACAGTGTTAGCCATTGATCAAGAGCCTAGCGCGATCGCGCAACTAGAAGCAAACTTTCCTTCCCATCCTCGCCTAACCACACAAGTGGCGAAGTTTGAGGAGTTAAAAATTAACCAACCGGTTAGTTTAATTAACGCCAGCTTTTGCTTACCCTTTTGTTCTCCTGATGCGTTTCCAAAACTATGGACAAACATTTTTGAATCTTTAATCACTGGCGGTCGTTTTTCTGGACATTTATTCGGCGATCGCGATTCTTGGAAAGAGGGCGGTTTAATTAACTGTCAGACTCGTTCCCAAGTAGAAACTCTCCTGAAACCTTACACAATTGAACTCTTAGAAGAAGAAGAACACCCCGGAAAAACCCCTCTCGGCGAAGACCGACACTGGCACGTTTTTCATATTGTCGCTCAGAAAAAATGACTGATTTTTCTCCCATTTGGATTTCCCTTAAAACTGCCATTACTGCAACGATAATCACCTTTTTTCTAGGGATTATTATCGCACGATTGATGTTAGGATGGCAAGGAAAACTTAAAGGACTTTTAGAAGGCTTTTTAACCGCGCCGTTAGTCCTTCCCCCCACAGTGGTTGGCTTTTTATTACTGTTACTCTTAGGGAAAAATGGGGTTATTGGTCAGATTTTAGATGCGTTTGACATGAGAATTATTTTCTCTTGGTATGCAACAGTGATCGCTTCGACGGTTGTTGCATTTCCGCTAATGTATAAAACCGCTTTTGGCGCATTTAAACAAATTGATGCCAATTTAATCGCCTGTGCGAGAACCCTCGGCGCATCAGAATGGATCATATTTTGGCGGATTATTTTACCCTTAGCTAAACCTGGCTTAATTGCAGGAACTTTACTCACCTTTGCCCGTGCTTTAGGAGAATTTGGCGCAACTTTAATGTTAGCAGGTGCGATTCCAGGGAAAACCGAAACTATCCCGATCGCGATTTTTTTGGCAGCAGAAGGGGGGTCAATGGATCGCGCTTTCCTCCTCGTTATAATCATGTTGGGAATCTCTTTGGGAGTCATTACTGCGGTGAATTATTGGACAGAAGGAAATAAAAGTCATGGGTATCGCAATATTTTAACCTCTCTGTTTTCCAGACTATCAAATACAGCTAGTTCCAGACGTAAACCAACAAGAAATTATCCTATCCCCCCTACAAAAATAGAATTAATTGTCGAGATTCAAAAACAACTTTCTGATTTAAACTTAGATGTTGCATTTACCACCGATCAAACCCCATTAGGAATCTTAGGCGCTTCAGGTGCGGGAAAAAGTACGATCGTGCGCTGTATTGCAGGCTTAGAAAGCCCCGATCGCGGTAAAATTATCTTAAATGGAAAAGTTTTGTATGATTCTGAAAGAGGAATTAATCTTCCTCCTCGCGATCGCGCTTGTGGGTTTTTGTTTCAAAATTATGCCTTATTTCCTCATCTCACGGTCACCGAAAACATCGCCTTTGGAATGTCAAGAGAAAAGCCGTATCGTGTGATTAAACAAGAGATTGAAAAAGAATTAATTGCCGTTAATTTAGAGGGAATGGGCGATCGCTACCCAGGGGAACTTTCAGGAGGACAACAGCAGCGTGTGGCTTTAGCAAGGGCGAAGATTAATCAGCCAGAAATGTTACTCTTAGATGAACCGTTTTCTGCATTAGATACCTATCTGCGCGATCAACAAGAAAAACTCCTCCGTAACAATTTAAGCTACTATCAAGGTGTCACTTTATTTATTACCCATAACTTAGAAGAAGCCTATCGCGTATGTCCAAACTTATTAATTATTGATGCGGGAAACGTCATCGCCAATGGGACAAAAGAAGAGATTTTTGAACGTCCTCCCAACTGGCGCACCGCACAATTAACAGGTTGTAAAAACTTTTCCCGTGGGGTTGCAACGTCTTCAAATCAAATCAGCGCGATCGATTGGAATTGTGTTTTAGAAGTGATTGAACCCATCCCAGACAATTTAGAATATGTGGGAATTCGCGCTCATCAAATCACTTTTCCAGACACAAAAGATAGTAATACATTTCCTTGTTGGTTAGCAACGGTCAGCGAAACCCAACACCGCATTACCTTATATTTAAAAATCAATGAACCTACAAACCATCCTGAAGATTATCAGATTCAAGCAGAAGTTTTTAAGGAAAAATGGAACGAATTAAAAGCACGTCCGTTTCCTTGGAATGTTCAACTTTCTTCTTTGCGAATTATGTTATTAAAAAAATCTTCGGGCTTGCCTTAGCAATGAATTTATTTTATCAGACATAAACTAAACCTAAAAAAGCTCTATTTTTAAGAGATTTCTATCACAAGGGCGCGATCATCAGTCATAGAATCAGAATCGTCCCCTAGACAGTTTAAAAATCGGTTACCTCCTTCTGACAAGGGTAATCCTTCTCTCGCACAATATAGTACGAAATACTCTCATAGTTGCTACAAATACACTAGCTAAAGCCCCCCAAGATTAGGGGATTTGGTGGCTAACAAGTATAGCAGACTTTTTGGTATTTCATATTATATGATCTTTGTTTTGAAGAAACCTAATCATGAGAAGTAAATTTTTTCCTTGGCTTAATTTCTTCATCGCACTCTTTTGTTGCTGGCAATTATTTTCAACTCAAAGTGCGATCGCTGACGAATCCAAAATTTTTACGATTCCCACAAGTGACCGCTTAGAAATTATTCAAGATTTAGAAAACCGAGAGATTTTAACGCCAACAGAAGCTAAACAACAACGGAAGTATTATCAACAACAGCCCGATCGCAGCACACAAAAATTCTTAAAACGTATCCAAGGTATTTTCACACTTTCTAATATTATTTGGATTTTTTCTAGTATTCTGTTAGTTATTTCTTTGGGTGGTTTAATTAATCTTTATTTATGGTCACTCTTAAAGTCGATTCCTGCGATCGCCTACGAAATCATCGCTTATTTAACTACCTTAACGCTTTTAGTTGGAGGATATTGGTTAAAGCCTCCTTTAGGAGAATATCTTGCTTTTCCTAGCTGTTTGGCTTTAATTGGACTCTGGAGTTTATCCGATTATTTGCACTCTCGCTCCCTTAAAAAATTATACCAAGCCTTAAAAACAGATGGCTATTATTTGGGATGTTTATTCATGACACTTTCTTGGGGTGCGATCGCGATTTTATATGAAAGTACCGCGATCGGATTCATTGCAGTCATTGCTTTAGAGGCTTATTTAGGCTTTCTAATTGTTGGCTTACCTGGAATATATTTGTTGGGTTTTACAAAGCGATCGCTGTTAAAAAGAGCCGTTATTTCTTCTCTAATCTTGCTAACAGTTTATCTCACTTGGCGCTTAAGTTCTCTGCAATTGCCTTATTTTGCTATCTTTTCTCCCGGGGTTTTCTTTGTCGGAACATTTGTCTATTTTCTTGGACTCTTAATTTGGTCATCTAAATGGTATTGTCAGGAGAAGCTAGAATACAGACTCTTACAACCAATCACTATTTTGTCAGGGGCGATCGCGCTGTTTTTAGGAACGATGAAAATGATTCCACAATTACAGGGAATAGGCGGAACTTTTTTCTTTCTTTATGTGATTGAAAAATATTTTGAGCTTCCTTGGTCAAAACAAACAATCATCTGGGCAACTTTTGGCTTCTCTACCCTCCTCTTTGTCTCAGCATGGATCATGAGGCAATACCCTGAATATTTTCTGTTTTTAATCTCAAATCTAGAATTGCCCTCATTACTGCCATTCACCTAAATTAATCTCTCAACAACCATTTGGGAGAAGTTAACAAAAATAACTCACTTTCTCCCAAGGGCGATCGCGTTTCAGGACAATTTAAGCCAATAATGCCTGCTTTTTTCACCACCATTTTACCCTCTGCTTTCCCCCAAATTAATAACTCTGCCCAATTGCCTAAATTCGGTTGATGACCCACTAAAGCAATATTATTTTTTTGCCAAGTTTCCCACCAATTTAACCAGTTTTCTATCTTCCCATCAGGTGCAAGCGGGGGAAAAGTTTCTATGGTTTGCGTTAATCCCATATCTCGTAATATCTCAGCTGTTTGGGTTGCTCTCAGCAAAGGACTGGTTAAAATCAGATCAAAGGTAACACCAATTGCTTGAATTTCTTGCGCGATTTTCTGGGTTTTCTTTTCCCCTTCTGTTGTTAAGGGTCGTGTTTCATCAATTTCAGATAAAGCGAGATCGAGTGCGATTCCATGACGAATTAAATAAACTTGTTTACTCATCCTTTTTATCGTTTCCTTGCTATTTCTGCGCTTAGATGGCTATCAAGAAGATCGGTCTAAATATGGACAAGGCAAACTCTATAATGTCCATTTAGTTAGACAAGTTTTTCTCCCAAATTAATATTGTGTTGTCTTGACTTCCACTGATTAAACTGTTACAATCAGGAGTGAAGCTAACTTTTAAAACGGCTTCTTGGTGTTGGTTTAAAGTTAATCTTTCTTCTCCTGTGTGAACATTCCAAAGTTTAATGGTTTTGTCTTCACTTCCCGAGGCGATCGCGTCTCCATTGGGATGAAAAGCAACGCTATAAACTCTATTTTGGTTTTCATGTCCTTGAAATCGTCTGATTTCTTGCTGTTGTTTCACATCCCATAAGATAAATTGAGAGTTAACTTCTCAAGTTTCATTGCGCGATCGCAGTTGAGTAATCTCTTGTTGTAACTTTTGGAGAGACTTCTGATAATAAAAACTATCTTCTGTCTGACGCTGATTGATTTGTTCAAGAGAAGATTGTAACTTTTGGATGATGTCATTGCGCGATCGCGCTGTCGCGATTTCTTCTCGTAGCTGTTGAAGAGAGGATTGTAACTTTTGGATACTTTCATGATCTGATCGTACCTTAGTTATCTCTTGCTGTAACTGTTGGAAAGACTTCTGATAATAAAGATTGTCTTCTCTTTGACGTTGATTAATTTGTTCGATGGAAGATTGTAACTCTTGGGTAGCTTCCAAACTCGATCGCACTCTAGATATTTCCTCTTGTAACTGTTGGATTGTTTTTTGATAATAAAGATTGTCTTCTCTTTGACGTTGATTGATTTGTTCGATGGAAGATTGTAACTTTTGGGTAGCTTCCAAACTCGATCGCAATGTAGATATTTCTTCCTGTAACTGTTGGATGATATCTTGATTCGATCGCAATGTAGATATTTCTTCTTGTAACT
>CAYXDG010000073.1:0-9415 GCA_964463655.1 uncultured Dactylococcopsis sp. | reverse complement strand
AACTGTTGGATGATATCTTGATTCGATCGCAATGTAGATATTTCTTCTTGTAACTCTTGGATTGTTTCTTGATTCGATCGCAATGTAGATATTTCTTCCTGTAACTGTTGGATGATATCTTGATTCGATCGCAATGTAGATATTTCCTCTTGTAACTGAGTTTCTAATCTCTGTATTGTCTCAGTAAAAGTTTCCAGTTGTCTCTCTAACTCATCCTGTCTTTCAATTTCTGAGGATGTTTCGCGCTGAGTGAACTCTGTTACAATTTGCTGTAAGACTTCTAGTTGCTGCTTTAACTCTGAAACTGATTCACCTGGGCGATTTTGAATTAAACTTTCTTGATGATGACGTTGCTGTTTCCAAGACCATTGATTCACCGTTAGCGCGATCGCGCTGGGAATTAACCCGAAAGCGATTTGTTGAGTTTGAATCGCAAGAATTGTTCCCACCAACACTGCAATTAGTAACCCATTCTCAATGATTTCTTTAACCTGATTTTTCTCTTCCCTTGACCTGTTCATAAGCGACTTTGATTACGCTATTTATTATAAACAATACAGTTTTGCTGATTTCAGTTCCCCCATCACTGGGGGAGTAGGGAAAGTAATTCTTAACTAACTATAATAATGTAAAATAGCTTGTAATCCTCCTTCATAACCATCACCGATCGCACTCATCCGCCATTGTCCATCTTTCTTATAAAGTTCCCCCATGATCATAGCAGTTTCAATAGAATAGTCTTCTGTTAAATCGTAACGGAGAACTTCTTCTTTCGTTTTCACATCGACTAATCGCACAAACGCATTAGTAACTTGTCCAAAATTTTGACCCCGTCGATCTGCATCATAAATACTGGCAACAAAGGTGATTTTTTGGACAGCTTCGGGAATTTTTTTTAAGTTCACAATCACGACTTCATCGTCTCCTTCTCCCGCACCTGTTAAGTTATCTCCCATGTGTTCAACGGAATGATCAGGATCGGGACTTTTCAGATTATTATAAAAAATCAAGTGGTTTTCAGAAACCAGTTTCTCATTTTCTCCTAACAGAAAGACGGAAGTATCTAAATCGAAATCAGTTCCCGTATCGCTTTGATTGACATCCCATCCCAACCCGACAAATACTGCTTCTAAACCAGGAGACACTTTTTCTAAAGAAACCCGTTGTCCTTTTTGTAACGAAATTCCCATACTTAAACCTCGATTGTCATCATGAATTTTTTCAAATTATAACTCAAAAGCGCGATCGCGTCTGACCCAAAAGGTCAGGATTGAATCGCACTTTTGAGAGGGATTATCCCCTTATTGGTAGCGACTTAAGATACTCCCTAAATCTCCTTCATATCCTTGACCAATGGCGCTCATTCCCCATTGTCCATTTTTTCGATAGATTTCTGCCATGATTATGCTTTTTTCGTTAGAATACTCTTCATCTAAATCATAGCGAACCACTTCTTCTTTTGTTTTCACATTCACCAAACGAACGAATCCATTATTGACCTGTCCAAAGGTTTGACCCCGTTTTTCTGCTTCATAAATCGTGACCACAAAAGTCAGTTTCTGGACTTCCTCTGGGACTTTTTTTAAGTTAACAATAATGACCTCATCATCCCCTTCTCCCGCACCTGTTAAATCATCTCCCATGTGTTCAACAGAATGGTCTGGATCGGGACTTTTCAGGTTATTAAAATAGATAAAATGACGGTCAGACACTAACTTGTCATTCTCTCCTAACAAAAAAACGGATGTATCTAAATCAAAATCGCTTCCTGTGCTTTGATTGACATCCCATCCCAACCCGACAAATACTGCTTCTAAAGCTGGAGATGCTTTCTCTAAAGAAATTCCTTCACCTTTTTTCAAAGAAATGGTCATTTTCTAACTTCCTCATTCAGGGGTTAACTAACCACTAGGTTGCCCAACTTTTGTGGTGAAAGTCAACCCCTAACGCGAAAACTGTAGCTTTTCTTAAGCTAGATTAAAGGTCTTAAGAAGCTAAAGCAACTGGACGATAAGGATCAGTTTGTCGTTGGGGTAAGGGGGTTTCTCCCATCAAAGATTGCGCCAACAATTGACGATAAATAAGACTTAATTGTTCCGCAACCTGTCTAGATTTGTATAAGTTCCTCATAACGGTTCATAGTGACTAGGAACAACGGTTACATCTGCTGCTGAGTAGTGATCCCCTAAATCCTCATGTCCAATGCGTCCCGCAAAGACAATGCGATCGCGTTCGTGATCATCTCTTTTTTCAATCACTAATTTAGAATCCCAACCCAACCAGAGAGCCAATAATGGGTATGAATGAGAGGATAGGATGCTTACTTCCTGTATCCAAATATTAGAACCTGATTGCTATTTCTGATTTATCCTGAAGATTAGAGGATAGAGTTGAGTAGTATGGAAGAAGAATTAATCAAGCTGAGAAATCAGTTACGAGTGGGACAACAGCCGTTAGCGGACTGGGAAGGGGGAAAACTAGCCGTGTCTGCGGTGCCTGGTGCTGGAAAGTCAACGGGAATGGCGATCGCAGCTGCGATCGCGATCATTAAGCATGATCTTAATCCGAAACGACAGTTAATTGTTGTTACGTTTACAAGGTCTGCTGCGAGCAGTATTAAAACGAAAATTACCAGCTATCTGCAACAATTAGACTATCCTCCTGCAGGGTTTGCAGTACATACCTTACATGGACTAGCGTTAACAATTGCGTCTCGTTATCCCAATTTATCAGGTCTCAATCCTGAAACGACCACTTTAGTTAATCCGACTCAAAGTCATCGTCTGATTAAAGACACCGTTGAACAATGGATGATGAAATATCCCGATGATTATAAAACCCTCCTCATGGGTCATGAATTTGATGGGGAGGAAACAGAACAGATTCGTCGTCAGTCGGTGTTACGCACCGAGACATTACCCAAGTTAACGAAAACGGCTGTCCAAGAAGCAAAAAGTTCTGGTTTATCTCCAGAAGTGTTGTGGGAGTTAAGCGCTCATACAAGAGATAATTATAATATTCTTGGGGTGACGGCTGGACTGTATGAACTTTACACAGAGACGGCGCGATCGCGCAGTTTAATCGACTACAATGATATGATTTTAGGGGCGTTGCGAGTGCTGCAATCTCCTGCGATCGCGGAACAGCTACAGGGACAAATTTATGGCATCTTTGAAGATGAAGCGCAAGATTCTAGTCCCTTACAAGCACAACTCTTAGAAATCCTTGCCAGCGATATCAATCATCCTGAAACACCCCCTAACTTAGTGCGAGTAGGCGATCCCAATCAAGCGATTAATTCTACCTTTACCCCTGCTGACCCGATTTATTTCCGTCTGTTTTGCGAAAGCTGTCAACAGGAGAATCGGTTAGCACAGATGGATCAAGCAGGACGTAGCACCCAGATTATCATCGAGGCTGCAAATTTTTTCTTACGCTGGGGAAACCAAAATCATCCCCGAGAACTTCCCTTTCGCGTCCAAGATATTCATCCTGTTCCCCCCGATGACCCCCAACCAGATGCGAATCCCTCTCCGAGAGATCAGGGTTTAGAAATTCATACCCCAAAGGATATTTTGGAAACAGTTGAACGCATCAGCGATCGCATTCAGACTCTCCTCACCGCTAATCCTGATCATAATGCAGCGATTTTAGTGCGAAATAACCGTCAAGGAACATTTCTGGCTGAGAATTTAAGCCATCTCCAACGGGATCATGACATTGGCGTTTATGAAGTCAGTCAGAGTAACCGTTCCTCAGAAATTCCCAATGCAATCTTAAAGCTACTGCAATTTCTCAATCAGCCTCATTCGAGTGATTATATCAAAGCAGCCTTAGAAGTATTAACCAAACGGAATTTAATCCCAAAACAAGACCTTAGCGCCCTTGCGACTTATCCCGAACGGTTTTTATATCCTACTCCCCTAGAAACCAGACCCCCAGCACCAGCACTGGTTGCAGCGCAATACTGCCGAAACTTACTCAAAGCCCGTATCGGACTTCATAGTTATCAATTGATTTCTTTCTTAGGATTAACCCTCAATTATAACGCCTCGGAATTAGCAACGGTTCATAAATTATCAGAACAGCTTCGTCTGGAGACAGAAGGACAGAGTTCTCTAGGGGAAATTATCCCAGTGCTAGAGGAGATGATGAACACAGAAGAGTTTACCAGCATCGATGAAGACAGCGATGAACAGTATGTTAAAGCCAAACAGGTGACGATTATTACCATGCACAAAGCAAAGGGCTTAGACTGGGATTATGTGTTTATTCCTTTCCTTCATGAAGATAATCTCCCAGGTCAGCATCGGGTTCCGACTCCCCAAAAGTTCCTCGGTGATTTTACTTTATCAGAAGTGGCGCGATCGCGCATTCGGGGGATTGTCCATGCTCAATATCAAAACCAACCCATCGCCTTCAACCCTCCCACAACAGACTGGGAAAAAGCGGGAGAATTACACACTGCTGAAGAGTATCGCCTCTTTTATGTAGCCATGACTCGCGCAAAACGTCTCCTCTGGCTATCTGCTGCTGGAAAAGCGCCCTTTCGCTGGAATCAGTATGCCCTCAAAGGGGGAAACTCATTGCAAGATAAAAAGCCTTCTCCCTTCTTTCCCGCGTTGAAAAAACAGTTTCCTGATGCTGTTGTTGCAATTGATTAGTCTGCTGTAATGGCAATACGTGGCAAACGGTGCTTAAACCCACATAAAATCTCCCAAGAAATTGTTCCTAGCTGTTGCGCCCAATCATCTGCTGTAATGATCTCTTCTCGTTCTGTTCCGATTAAAGTGACAAGATCGCCAGTCTGGACTTCTGCACAGTCTGTTAAGTCTAGCATCATCTGATCCATTGTAATTGCGCCAATTTGAGAGACTCGTCTTCCGTTCAATAGCACTGCTAGGCGGTTAGACAGATTACGAGGTACGCCATCGGCATAACCAATGCCCACAACAGCAATGCGGGAAGGGCGATCGCTGATAAATTGATGTCCGTAGCTCACCCCAGCACCTGCAGGAATGCTTTTAATTTGGGTAATTCGAGCTTTTACCTCTAAAACGGGTTTCAGGTGGCAAATCGCGCTTAAATGGGGGGAGGGAAACAACCCATAAATCGCTAATCCCACTCGCACCCAATCATAGTGAAACCGAGGGTTACGCAGGGTGGCGGCTGAGTTAGCTAGATGAAGAGAAGGAGGGGTAAAGCCAATGGTTTTTAATTGGGCGATCGCGCTATCATAACGTTGTTTTTGCACCTGCATAAAGGTATCATCTTCTTCATCGGCAGTAGCTAGATGGGAATAAACACTTTTAATTTCTAAACGAGGAAACCCTTGCACACAGCGCACAAAGGAAACCGCATCCTCCCACAAGACCCCTAAACGAGACATTCCTGTGTCTAACTTGAGATGAACAGGTAAAGTTTTTCCCAACGCTTCTGAGGTTTCCCCAAACAACCGCGCTTGTTGAGGAGAACATAACGTTGCGTCTAACTGCCATCGGATCAGTGCCTGCACTTCTTCAACGCTGTTGATGACCCCTAAAACCAAGATCGGCGCTTGAATATCAGCTAGACGTAAATCAATTCCTTCTTGTAAGGTTGCCACAGCCAAGGCTTCTCCCCCAGCAGCTAAGACAGTTTTTGCCACTTTCACTGCGCCATGACCATAAGCATCTGCTTTCACCACCGCCATCAAGTGAGTCTGGGGAGAAAGTAATCCCTTGATTTCTCTGACATTATGGGATAAAGCGGTTTCGTTGATGGTTACCCAAGCACGTTGGGTGGGAATCGAGGTTTCTAAGAGAGTTTTGATGGGGGTTGATTGCTCCCAACTTAAGACCATGATTCACTCCTCACACAGGATCACTGAAAAATTATTTTGATATGACTGTATTAATTGGAGGGGGAAAAGTTTCCCCCTTGCTGAAGACTAGCTAGTTGCTTCTTCGATGCGTCCGTAGAAAATGCCACGAATCTTTACATCTTCTGGCTCTTGAGCCCCTAAGTCGGTATCAGAAGGTTGATCACTTTCAAAAGTACCTGCAAATTCCCCAGTGACTTGATCCACTTTTTCCACCTGTAGAGAAATGTGTCCTTTCCCTTCCACAAAGCGTTTGACATTCGCTCGTTGGAGTTCTTCGTCATCGGCTTGAGCGGGAAGGGCGATCGCATTATCATAACCTGTAGCAACCCCCCGTCCTTTCGGATCAAGGAATAAAGCCCCCCGATAGGAAGGAACTCGGAAGTCTCCTTCAAAGTCAGTAGAGGTGGTAATGTTTTGGGAATCTGCTTCTGTACGAGCCGTTAACCCTTTAATGGTAAACAAGAAAGGAACTTGCTCTCCTCCCGGCAGTTGCACCGTCACTGGCTGAAAGTCAATGCCATCAATTTCTTCAAAGAAGAATCTGCCATCTTCTTCCAGTTTTAAGTTAGCCGTAATTTGATCCAAACTAGAAGATGATCGAGTTAACAGCTTGCCAGAAACAAATTCTGCTTCCCGACGTTGATTGGTTGGCTCTTCTTTGACAAAAAACTCAATGGGTTGTAAGCACATATCTTTGATTTTATAAGTTTCCCCAGTGGAAACTTCGATTGTTCCTCGTCGGCCTGATGCTAATCGAGGACACTTATTTGCTAATCCTGTTCCCAATACTTGGTCGTAGGTGAGTTGACTTTTATCTACAAAGTCGCTAGGCTCTTCTGAGCAAGCGGTTAAAACTCCTAAACACAGCGCCAAGACGGTGGCAATGATTGCACGATATTTCATAATTGTTTTGATTCCTCTTTTCAAATACTCTCCGCGACAGCAAGTTGATGCTTTGCGCCCACCAGATGCGGTGAAATTGTTGGCTCGAACCCTGATCTCGATAAGATAATGGTAGGTTTGAGTTAAGCACACTAGGGCGCAATTGTGTCCAATCGGTTTTCAACTCCCTAAGTCTTTCTGGTTGCCAGAATCTTACGAGAATCCGAAAACTTGTTGAACTTCCAATTAGGCATTGTACACTCTACTGTTGCTTTTCCTACGAGGAAAGGTGTTAAGTCTCGCTTGAAAATTAAGTTTTGTAACTTGTTCTAATGGATGAGAAGGAAAATCAAAAATTGACAGAGGAAGTGGCTCTCATGCAGTCTATGATCTTAGAGATTGCTGAAAAGTATCAAGGGGATTGCTCCGCGCTGCTGGCTCTGTTGCGTGTCGTTGAACAAATCCATTGGCAAATTCGGGAAAAGTTGTTTAGTCCGGCTCTTCCTAATACTCGCCATGAATTGTATCAACTCTTGCGCGAGATTGAAGAAAAGGGCGGTTGGCCTTATATTGAACGGATGAAGCTGCGATCGCTGCTGATTCATTTAGAATTTAGTGAGAAGGATGCTCACCCTCACAATCTAGACAGTAATCACGATTCGCCAATAGATTGACTTTAAATTAATGATTAATTAAGATGAGTTCTTCAACCATAAAATTTGGAACGGATGGCTGGCGCGGGATCATTGCTGCGGATTTTACCTTTGAACGAGTCGCTCAGGTGGCCAAGTTAGCAGCGCGAGTATTAGCAAAATACTACGCTAAGCAAGGGCAACAGTCTTTAATCATTGTCGGCTACGATCGCCGTTTTCTCGCGGAAAAGTTTGCCCAAACTACTGCCGAAGCTATCCAAAGTGCTGGCTTTGATGTCCTGCTTGCTCAAACCTATTCCCCAACTCCCGCCTTAAGTTGGGCGGTGAAAGACCAATCAGCCCTGGGAGCGCTGGTTTTAACCGCCAGCCATAATCCTGCAGAATATTTGGGTCTCAAAGTGAAAGGGGCGTTTGGCGGGTCTGTTACTCGCGAACTCACAGCCGAAATTGAAGAGCGCTTCGCTCAAGGAGAAAGCTCGATCGCCGATTCCCCGGGGAGCTTGAAGTTTTTTAATCCTTGGGATAGTTACACCACTGCCCTACAGTCAAAAGTGGATGTAGCACGGATTCAAGCGGCGATCGCCCAAGGCAAGTTAGGGATTTTTGCGGATGTGATGCACGGCGCAGCCGCAGGGGGGCTGTCTCGTTTGCTGGGAGATGGGGTAATGGAACTTAACGGCGATCGCGATCCCTTATTTGGTGGGAATCCTCCTGAACCCCTCCCCCGCTATATTCCCGACCTGTTTCGAGCCATTAATACCGCCAAACAAAATCATCAGGATGAATTGCGAGTTGGATTAGTTTTTGATGGCGACAGCGATCGCGTTGCTGCTGTTGATGGGGAAGGGAATTTCTTAAGCTCACAGGTGTTGATTCCCATTTTAATTGAGCATTTGGTAAATCATCACGGGTTGAGCGGGGAAGTGGTCAAGACCGTCAGTGGCTCAGATTTGATTCCTCTGGTGGCGAAGCATTATCAACGACCTGTGTATGAAACGGCGATCGGGTATAAATATATTGCGGAGCGAATGTTAGACGCGCCCGTGTTGTTAGGGGGAGAAGAATCAGGGGGAATCGGTTATGGGAGTCATATTCCCGAACGAGACGCGCTCTTATCGGCTTTGTACGCGATCGAGGCGGTTGTGGTTGCGGAAAAAGACTTAGGTCGCCTTTACCAAGGACTGCAAAACCAAGTCAACTTTTATTCTGCTTATGATCGCATTGATCTTTCTCTTGCTGATGAAGCCAGTAAGCAACGAGTCCAGAATATTCTGGCGACCGATCCTCCCACAACCATTGCTGATTTAGCCGTTAAAGACTGTCAAACCGTTGACGGTTATAAATTCCGCCTTGCTGATAACAGTTGGTTATTAGTGCGATTTAGTGGCACAGAACCCCTGCTCCGACTTTATTGTGAAGCCGACAATGATCAGCAAGTGAGAGCAATTTTAAACTGGGCAAAAACTTGGGCTAGCCAATTATGACGAATAACAAACCAAGTTTCCTACGCTCTACCCTAGGCTGACATTTCCTACCTGATTGAGCGCATCTAATCTTACAGAAAGCACCGCACGTGCCAACGTGCTTTTAGCCCTTGGACGGGGCGTATAAACATCCTCAGAGACCTCAGATGACAGCCCCTCATCTAAGGCGGGTTAACTGAGGGATACTCTGCGAGAAGTCGCTTCGCGCCTACGATATCCCGAAGTTAACAAATCCAATCAGTGGCTTTTCTGAGCCTCTACATACCGCTTAATCGTATCACCTGAAACTTTGCCAGCAGTAGAGACAAAATAACTTCTTGTCCAGAGACTGGGAAGTTTTTGTTTCAACCAAGGATACTCCTTTCTTAAAAAATGAGAAGAATATCCTTTAACCTTGTGCATGATTTGATAGGGAGCTAATCGAGGGTGAGCATTAACGAAGAGATGAACATGATCATCATGCGTTTCTAAAGCAATCATTTCACAATTTATCTCCCCTACTGCTTCAATAATCAATTCCTTCACTCTTTGAT
>CAYXDG010000072.1:0-16241 GCA_964463655.1 uncultured Dactylococcopsis sp. | reverse complement strand
TTCTCAGCGATCCTGTGTGGTCTGGGTTAGCATGGACTTTATTAACAGGGATGTTAACCTCTTCTGCATTGACGCTGTTTATTATTCCCTTGATGTATTATGGCGATCAGCGATCGAGTGGTAAGCAAGAAGCGAAATCTGTGAATGAGAAACAGTTAGTTGCAGATAATTAAGCACAGGTAATTATAACCTTAATAGCAGTCAGAGCTTACTGAGTTACAATTCAAGTTATGATAGGATTTTTCTGCTCAAAAAAACGACATGAGTGAAATAACTGAAGATTTATTACATGGAAAAAGTGGGAATAGTCCATTAGTCACCTATCCTTGGAAAAATTGTGCAGAAAAACTAATTCTTTGGGCTAAAGAGAAGAGTCCAACTCATCGTGCTTTCATTTTTGATATTTTGATGAGTCTTGCCTACATTGATACAATCCAAAATATTCAGAAAAACTTTAAAATTTATGATGATCTCTGGGAGCAGTATAATGCTTATTTAGGCTTTACTAATTTATGCGTTCCTCTGCTACTAAGAAAAAATGAATGGCATTTCCAAAAAGCAGCTAAACCACAATCAGGAGCAATTGGTAAACTTACCAGTGAAATTATCCTTAAATGTATTGAGATTTACTTTGATGACTTGAGTAAAGTTCAATCAATTGGTGGTTCTGGATTAATTGATGCAGTCCTCTTCCATAAAGATGGACGAATTATTCTGGGTGAAATTAAAGCATCACCACTTACTACGTTTCCTTTTTTATTTGATGTTCCAAGTGGAACTAAAAAACCTGAGCAATTAACCCGAACACAAGTAGAGTCTTATGATAGTGCATTATTTATGCACTGCAATGAAGTCATTCCTTTAGGAAAACCTAGTGATGATTTATGGCCTTTTATTCCAATTGTAAACTTCTTTTTAAGCTCAGAGAATACTGCCACCATAAATCAATTTATCGAAATCTGGAATTCCATTAGAAATGCCTATCGGGATAAAAATCGTGATTCCTACTTCTACTACATTGCTAATGCCTCTGGACATCCTCCAAAAAGTGCTAAAAAAGCATACAACTGGCCTCCCAAAGAATCAATTTCTGATTCTAAAACTAGCGCAGGATTAGATCGAACAGATGATATTAAAAAGGGCATTTATCAAACCTTCAAGTTGAGTATAGAATCTCATAAAGAATTTCCTCATCAAAATTTAAAAATAGCACTCATTTCCAATCTACCTGCATACAGACATGGGAGTGAGTATATTGAGCCATTCTACGATATTTATTGGGGACAAGAAAGTTCTTTTATGGAAGAATCAGAAGGATTATTTTCTTGTAAAAAGCCAGATTAAAGAGACCATTTGACTACATAATTGCTTTAGATGATGCTTATACGAGAGGGGAGTTAATATGATTCACAATCATGTAACCAGACAATATACGGGTCTTGTCTTGGAAAGAATGAAACACCTTCCTTTAGGTGGAAAAATGGGAGATTTACCCCTTCATCTTCAGCATAAAAGTTTTGTAAGAACTGGAGCTAAAAAAACGGGTGGACCGAATTTACGATTAGTAAGACTGGAGATGGAGCGTCCCAGTCTTACTGTAACTGCTTACATTTTTAATAAATTTGTTCACCCTTTAGAAAATCGATATATTACACCTCGTGAAGCAGCTTGTCTTCAAGATTTTCCAGATGATTGGGTATTTATCGGTGGACTAGGTGAAGTACATCATCAAATTGGTAATGCAGTTCCAGTAAAATTGGCACAAGCGATCGCGCAATCTGTGGTAACTTTTCTAACGGAAAAAAACATATTTGGAGAAATCCCAATTGCATCATATTTTTGTGGAGCAGGGGGATTAGATTTAGGATTTGAATATGCGTCAACTGACTTAGTTAAGTTTCAAACTATCTTTTCCACAGATATAGATAAAACTTGTGGTTATACAATTCAGTTTAATCGCCCAAAATGGAATTTTTTTCTTGGTGATATCACTTCTTTTTCTGGTGAGTTGGTTTTAAATAAAATTAGTAAAAATCCTATTGTGGTTATTGGTGGGCCTCCTTGTCAACCTTTTAGTGTGGCTGGAAAACAGCAAGGAACTCAGGACTCACTTGGACAACTTTATAGACATTATATTGATCACATTTCAATTCTAGCTCCAGAAATTGTGATTATGGAAAATGTATATGGTTTAAAGCAAGTTAAACGTTCCAATGTTTTGGAGCAAATTTACAATGCTTTTGGTGAAATTGGATATCAAGTTAAGCATCAAGAACTATTGGCTGCTGATTTTGGAACGCCACAACTGAGACGTAGATTAATATTTATTGCGACAAAAGAAAAGAATTCGTTTCAATTTCCGACCCCAATTTATGTAAAGAAAAAAAATATTTTTGGGCAACCAATTTATAAGGGTGCAGGTGAATCATTTATCCATTTACCACCGCCTTATATTTATGAAGGTAAGCTCAAAAATTCTAGAGAAGAAACATCTATTCCAACAATTTCTTAATTATCAAGAGAAAGAAAAATAATGTCTTTAGAGAATTACAATTTTGATGGTTTTATTATTAATTTATATGTTGATGAACAAGGAGACTGGCTTGCCCATCTTCAGGAAATGCAAAATATTTCTGCCTTTGGAGATACGCCTCAAGAAGCTCTAGAAGAATTAAAAATTGCTTGGGAGTTAGTGAAAGAAGACTATCAACAGAAAAATCAAGCAATCCCTGTAGCTAGTAGTAGGCAGAAAATTTTCAGCAAAAATAATTGAGTAAGGTAAGGTCTTTATAGAAATTGTTTCTAAGTACAAGTCTTGCACGATCAGACTCTGTCTTTGTAGCGCGATTGCGCTCCGCGCACTGGCGAAGCCGATCGCGCTACAATTGTTATTGTTCCAATAGTCGATGACTAAGCCTCAACCATGTCCCTGATAGAACGATTAGAAGAACAACGAGATGACATCCTAAAAATCGCTTCTCAACATGGCGCACTTAATGTCAGAGTGTTTGGTTCAACCGTTCGTCAAGAAGAGACAGAAGCCTGCTGCGACTTTTTAATTGACTATGATTGCACAAAAACAAGTCCTTGGTTTCCAGGTGGATTACTGATTTACAGGATTTATTAGGTTGTAAAGTGGATATTGTCACTGAACAAGGGTTAAGTCCTCTAATTCGAGAACGGGTTTTAAATGAGGCAAAACCTTTATGAGTTTAGAACGCGATTCTATTTATCCTCTTAAACCCAATCCGAACTTATGAGTTTAAACAGTTTTTAGCTAGAAGAGTTAGGAATTCCTATGTTTAATTTAGAAAATTTGGTTAATTATCGATCGAGTAATTCAAAAGATGAGACCTGTGCCAAAGTTTTTCTTGAGCTTGACTCGATTAAATTTATGTATCAAGAGTAATTTATCATTAAATAACTGGTAGTGTTAGCCCGATCGCGTTCATGACTTTATTTCAAATAATCGATCGCCTGTCCTCGCAATGCAGATAAACGGTTAAACTCAATTTAGTTCTTTCTCATGCAGACCATGTTCCTTAAATCCATGATTTAGGTAGGCTCTTGTAGAAGGTAGCTAAACCCAACCTTAATTCTACTTGATTAACTTCATCACTTGATCCTCTTACTAATAAGTTATGAGCCATGACACAAAAAAATGAAACCCTAACTCTTGCTGCTTCTTTTTTGGTTACTGTCGGAATTCTTGGCGGTGGACTTTGGTGGTTACTAGGAAGAGACAACACCCCAGTTTCTCCAAATCAACCTGATCTCACCCAAAATCAAGGAAATACTGCTCCAAATCAACCTGATCTCACCCAAAATCAAGAAGAGGCTTCTCAGACCCTGAAAGACTTTGTTAGCATGACAACTGTTCCTTCAGGATTGTTTAATCATGGAGGAAGTACCACTTTGGCCCCGATTCGAGGGAAGATAGACCCTTTGATCAAGCAAGCGCATCCAGACTTTAATCTACGTTACACTGACCCCCTCACTGGGACTCCAGGGTCTGGAAATGGGATTAAGATGTTGTTGAATGGTCAATTGGCGTTTTCTCAATCCTCCCGTCCCTTGAATGATGAGGAATACCAAATAGCCCAAACGCGAGGATACAGTTTAGAACAAATTCCTGTCGCCTTGGATGGAATCGTGATCGCGGTTAATCATGATCTTAATGTTTCTGGCTTAAGTGTAAAACAGTTACAAGACATTTACACAGGTCGCATTACTAATTGGCAAGAAGTTGGAGGACCGAACTTAAAGATCATTCCCTATTCCAGAAGATTGGAAGACGGGGGAACAGTGGAATTTTTCAAAGAAAATGTCCTTGGGGAAAAACCCTTCGGATCAAATGTTGAATATGTTTACAGTACCACCCCCGGCTTGCAAAAAGTCTCGAAAAATCTCGGCGCAATTTATTACGCTTCTGCCCCTGAAGTTGTGCCACAATGTAGCGTGAAGACGCTTCCACTCGGTAAGACAGGTGGACCCTTAGTTCCTCCTTATGAAGGTGCTTCTCCCGTCTCGCAGGAAGTGTGTGAGAATCAAGGTATCCGAGATGTATTAAATGCTTCTGTGTTTCAGAATGCTGATTATCCCATCACTCGCACCTTGTTTGTCATCGTGAAAAAAGATGGTAGCTTGGATCAACAAGCAGGAGAGGCTTATGCGCGTCTCATCCTCACGAATCAGGGACAAAATTTAGTTGAAGAGGCAGGGTTTGTTAGGATTCGGTAGGATTAATTGAGCAATGAACTTTTTCCGCCAGCCCCTCGATCATTCCTTCCGCATCGATCGAGGGGAAATGTCAAGATTCGCTAACATCGCTGTGATTGTCCAGTCGTCGCCGTTGTTGGACTTGGTTTTTCAGAATCTTTAAGCGATAGGGATCGAGGTCTTTGCGCCAGCGCAGTTGATAACCTTTTAATTCTGCACCATGCTGTTCTAAACATTTTAACCAGCCTCGGCGATCGCGAATTCGTTTAAAGTCATCTAAAAGTCCCCAGTCTCGTTCTTTTTTCGTCAACCGCGCAAACTTTTCATAGAGGGGATAGTCTTTACTCACCAGCTTTTCCTTCTCATGGAGAATCGGAGGATTGGTTTGATCGTATTCTGTGTAATGAACGTTTAAATCTCCTAAATTAATCTCCATTTTTGCGGTTAAGGCAGGATGCGGATCGCTTTCAAATTCGGGATAAGACAGATAGGCAATTTTCGGTTTTCCCATGTAAAATTGGATAATAGTAGCTTCTTCTAATCGCCCAATGGTGCGACTGGCACAGGCTTCATAAAGCCGTAACCAAGGGTCTAATTCTTCTAAAGCGCTGAGATGAACCAGTAAACTTTTCCCCAATTTTAACCCAATTTGACTCTCATTAATCTTCTCTTCAATCACTGCTTGATCACCTAGGGTGAATAACATGGCTTCTGCTTCGGCGCAAGCGTGTTTAAACGTTCCAAATAAGCCTTTGATATCCTGTTGAATGGTCTCAGAAAAGTCTTTCAATTTCGGACGATGGGTGAGTAAAGCAGTGGCTAAATATAACTTTAACTCTTCTGTGCGTTGTTGCGCGATCGCGTTCCAGTCTTCTTGGTTGGTGGCTTGTAAAATCACACGGTAAGCCCTCCGTAACCCTCCTAATTCCGATTTGATTGGGAATTCTTCAGCCAGTTCCCCTTTAGCGGGCAATCGTCCCCGTTCGGTCATAAAATCCATCAAAGGGGTTAATAAGACTTGATAGTCTTCAAAGCGACGCACACGCTTGCGTAAACGGGGGGTTGCAGCATAAGATCGGAATTGGCTAGCACGGAAGGTTTCAGCTTGTGCGCGATCGCGAAACACCCAATAAATTCCTAAGCCAATGGGAACTGCATCCACCTCTAAAACTTGATCAATGTAGGCTTTGAGTTCTTCTTGTTCATAATATTTCTGAAAGGTATTGCGACGGGTAATCACCCCATCCCCATAAGCCACTTGACGGTTTGCTGAATCATTAATCAAAACTTGTGCGGAGACAATTAACACTTGACGGGTTAATTGCCAAGCATTGAGTAATGCTTCTCTTCTTTCTGCTGTGTCTTCAATAACATTAATCACATATCCGAGATTAACAATATCTGCTTCTACTAAGGGCGCGTCAGGACAGTAATAGGGGTCCCAGCCTTGACTTTGATATCCTTTTTCTGCAATCTGTGCAATATCTCCCCCATGTCCACAACCATAATCAAAAAAAGTGCTTTCAGGAGTGAATAATTCTGCTTCCAACGCAACACGGACAGGACGAGAGAGTTGCTGACGAACAATCGCTGCTTTGTGCCGTTCGATTTTGGGCTTTTTGGTGGTTTCTGAGAGTTCATGGACAATGACTTCATGTCCTCTGATTTCCACGGCGCGATCGCGCAATCGCTGTTCCCACTCTCGCTTGGTTCCAATTCCCCGTGATTGACTCAATAATCCTAATTTAACTTCTTGTTCGGTGAGTTGGGCAAATTCATGATAACCAGGATAATCTGGACTGACAAGGGTTTCTTTGCGATGAAGAATGGGGGGATTGACTACTCCTTCATAACTGCGGTAACTGACCTGAAGGGTGCGTAAATCTACCTGTAAACTGGCTTTCAAGGGGGGATGAGCATCTTCATCAAAGGTCGGATAAAACAGATAGGACACCTTGGGTTCGCTGAAGTTAAACTTAATCAGGGTTGCCTTTTCAATGTCCTTGGCGACAGGAGTTCGTGCTTGTTGTTCATAAGTTTGTAACTGTGGGGGAAGGATGGATAAGGCGCTGAGATGGATGTAAAAAGCGTTAGGAAGTTGTTTTCCCACTGGACTCGCTTGCGACCCTTCTAATATCTCATTTACCCAAGTTTCCTGATCCAATTGAGTCATCGGTACAATTTTGATCTAAAATATTGATTCAGCAATTAACAATGTCCTTCCTTGTTTCTCGTTCGTTATCTAACGACCAATGACGATCCCCCCTAGCCCTCCTTTCTAAGGGAGGAACAAACAACAAACAACAAACAACTATCAAACTAACTGTCCCAGAAATCTGTGACTGAATATCCCAATTCTCCTAACATCTCTCGAAAGAGAGGGAGACTCAAGCCGATAACATTGCTATGACACCCTTCTATTTTGTCCACAAACAAGCCTCCGCGCCCTTCAAGGGCAAATCCCCCAGCACACTTTAAAGGCTCTCCTGTGGCTACATATTCCCCAATCAGGCGATCGCTGATCCAACTCAGATGGACAATTGTTAAGCCATAGCGTATCAAGACTTGCTTCTGTTGCCGATCAATTATAGCGTGTCCTGTGTAGAGTTGTCCTTGTTTCCCGCGCATTTTCTGCCACAGCGCGATCGCATTTTCTTCAGTTTCTGGCTTCCCATGAATCTCTCCCTCGACTACTAGCACCGAATCACAACCAAGAATTATCTTCTCAGGATAATATTGAGCCACCATCTCTGCTTTACACTTAGCCAGTTCCGTGACTAGGGCACTGGGTTCACTGACTTGTACTTGGGATTCATTAAAACCACTTTGACAGACCACCGGTTCAATCCCAACACGGCGGAGAAGACGTAAACGGGCTGGAGAGGCGGACGCAAGAACCAACTGCATTTTGATTTCTAATAGACCTTAAACGAATCAGCGATCGCGTTAAACTGGTTAGAACGTCTGTTCCAATCTCTTTGAGGAGTCGAAACATTGAGAGTAAATAGTTTACCACGACTTACCGCAACACTCGCAACATTATGACGTTGGCTGTGATCAGGGAATGTCACTTGAAATTCTAAGAGATAATAGGTTTCTCCTTCCTTTTCTAACTCATCAGCGCGGATCAGTTCTCCTTCGCGTTCAGAATCAGGGGGTGCGATCGTGCTTTGCAGGCGCTGACCCACTTGTGTGGGCGTTCCAATATCTTTTAGTTCTCTTCCTTCAGCAACATCGCTAACAACAACACTAACATTTTCCGTCTGTTCCACCAAATCTCGAAACACCACATCAACGCCAGCCGTATTATTATCCACCTTCACTTCCTGCCAACCATTGGGATAAAGAAACTCATAGCCTTGGGTGCTGTTGGTGTAACCTTGTAGTCCCCCACTCGGGTCACTACAACCGAAAAGGGTCAAACTAGAGATTAAAAAAAATAGACCAAGGGTTGCTCTTAACATGATTTTATCTAGGCTTTTTTGTGTCTTTTATTTTCCCACGTTGTCGGAGCAATTGCTACACTCACCCGTTTAAGAACAGCGATGACTGATCAGAATTTGAATAAGTATAACTGAATCATTTTTCCCTCACGATAAGGATTTTCTATCACCACGGCTGCTTCACGTTTCTTAACTAGCAATGAAAAACGTGGATTTGAGCGCGATCGCCCTTGACAATAACATCCGATTTATTTAATCTAAGTTGTATGGGTTCTATTTGTGTCTAAATTTCAAAAAACAGGAGTCTAAGCGTTGACATTCCGTTAAGGCAAGTCAGAATCAGTAGATTGAAGAGCGAAGACGAAAGACAAGTTCAAAATTTGGATTTGTGACAAATTATAAATAAGACTTGACAAAATTAGAGAAATAAGTATAAACGCGATCGCGTTTTCACAACTAACCCAGTTCCCCCAAACTTTGGGATGAGACCATCTCATAACTCATTCCAGACTGTCAATGTCAGGTGGGCTTTGCCCACCCTACGATCGAGTCCTTAAGATTTGAATTAGGCTTTAGAACCAACACCGACAACAGAACCTTGATAAACCTTATCCACAACACTGGCTAACCGACGCATTCCAGTGGCAATTTCTTCATTCGTTGCCGTTAAACTGATCCGAATGCACTGATGTTTATGTTGCCATTCTTCTTTCAAACCTGGGAAGAAGCTGCTACCTGGAACAACAATGACATCATAGTTTTTCAATTCTTGATACAATTCCCAATCACTCATGGGTAAATCTTTGAGCCATAACCAAGAGAAAATCGCCCCTTCTCCGCGATGTAAGAACCAAGGAACTTCTTTAGGCATGGTCTTATCCAAGGTTTCTTCGACAACGGTAAATTTCTGCTGGTAGTGAGGACGAATGACATTTTCTGCAATCTCTCCCAGTTTACCAGAGGCGATCGCGCGGGCTGCAATCGCTTGTCCATAACGAGGAGAATGAATACATAGATTTGTTTGAAAAGATTCTAACACCTCTATTAATTCTGGATCACCAATAGCAACCCCAATCCGTTCCCCTGGCAACCCTGCTTTTGATAAACTGAGACAGTGTAGTAAATTCCCGCCCAAGTGTGGTTGCATTTCAGTAAAGTTCAAAGCAGGATAGGGAGGGGCATAAGCAGCATCCAAAATAACAGGAACATTGTAGGGCGCAGCGAGTTCAGTAATCTTCGTTAATTCCTCATCAGAAATGACGTTTCCTGTGGGGTTACAAGGACGAGAAAGGATGACGCAACCCGTTTGTTCATTAACTACTAATTGATTGAAATCAGGGCGATATTTGAAGCGATGGGCGCTTTCATCAACATCGAGGGTGGGTTTGTAGGCTAGGAGGGCTTCTTTAAATAAACTAACTCCCCCATAGCCTGTGTATTCTGGACTCAGGGGAAGGACAATCTGTTTGAGAGAGCCGTCTTCAGCATATCCCCCAAAAGCATTGGCTGCATAAAAATAAAGCGCTTGGGAACCTGGAGTAATTAAAATATTTCTGTCAGTGAGATTTAAGCCATAACGTTGGTTAAAATCATTGGCAATGGCTTCAATTAAAGGCGCGTAACCTTGGGATGAGCCGTAGCGACACACGACTTCGCCATAGTCTGGACTGGCTAATAATTCTGCGGTACAATCGCGCCATAATTGTTCCACTTCAGGAAGAATGACTGGGTTTCCCGCGCTCAGATTAATAAACTCTCGTCCTCCCGCTTGACGGAGAGTTTCGATAATGTCTTTCATAATCGCCCGCACGCCAGTTAGTTGAGACATTTGTGCGCCAAAGTGAGAAAGGTTATAATTCATTGCTTGATGTGTCATCTATGAAGCTTGTATGTTAAAAAAACTGTATCGACTATCCTAGCTCTGATCAGTGAACAGTTACCAGTTACTAAAAAAAACAATCTTGGGAACAAGATAGCTTGATGATAAGGTCATAGAAAACTTATAAGGAAATGGTGAGGAGAGAAGAATCATGTGTGGAATTGTTGGTTATATTGGCACAAAAACCGCCCCAGAGATTTTAATTTCAGGTTTAGAAAAACTGGAATATCGGGGATATGACTCGGCAGGAATTGCTACTATTTTTGAAGACGAATTACACTGCATTCGCGCGAAAGGAAAACTTTACAATCTCCGTTCCAAAGTTGAACAAAATCATCATCCTGCACAAATTGGCATTGGACACACGCGCTGGGCGACTCATGGCAAACCTGAAGAACATAATGCCCATCCTCACCTCGATATGGCGCGACGAGTGGCGGTGGTGCAAAATGGCATTATTGAGAATTATCGGGAATTACGAGAAGAATTAAAAAATCAAGGACATGAGTTTGTTTCTGATACTGATACAGAAGTCATCCCCCATCTCATTGCAGAAATTTTGAAGACTACACCTGAAAGTAATTCACCCCTTTTAGAAGCCGTACAAAAGGCTGTACAACGCTTAAAGGGGGCTTACGCGATCGCAGTAATTTGTGCGGATTATCCTGATGAAATTGTGATCGTACGGGAACAAGCCCCTCTGGTCATTGGTTTTGGACAAGGAGAATTTTTCTGTGCTTCTGATACCCCTGCTTTAATTGCTCACACTCGCGCTGTGTTACCCCTTGAAAATGGAGAAATTGCTAAGTTAACTCCTCTGGGTGTGGAAGTTTATAATCAAAATGGCGATCGCCTGAAAAAAGTGCCTCGTACCCTAGACTGGAATCCCGTTGTAGTAGAAAAACAAGGCTTCCGTCACTTCATGCTCAAAGAAATCTACGAGCAGCCTGGGGTCGTTCGCACCTGTTTAGAGGCATATCTCGATAAAGACTTGCCCCCCAATCAAAACCGTGAGAGTTCCCCCATTCACCTGAATCTCTCCCCTCAACTTACCGAAAACCTAGAACATATCCAAATCCTCGCTTGTGGCACCAGTTGGCACGCCGCTTTAGTGGGAAAATACCTTTTAGAGCAATTAGTAGGCATCCCCACCAGTGTCCAGTATGCGTCAGAATTTCGTTACGCACCAGCCCCCATTACCGCTAATACCCTAACCATTGGTGTTACTCAATCAGGGGAAACCGCCGACACTCTCGCTGCTTTAGATTTAGAAAAACGTCGTCGCAGTAACTTAGAAACCAAGTTTCAGCCCCACTTATTAGGCATTACGAACCGCCCTGAAAGCACTTTAGGGCAAATGGTGGATGAAGTCATTGACACTCACGCAGGGATTGAAATCGGAGTGGCTGCCACAAAAACGTTTATCGCGCAACTCATCGGTTTCTATTGTTTATCCCTTGACCTGGCTTATCAACGGAGAACTCTCCCCGAAGAACGCATTGAGGAAATTTTAGATCATTTACGGTATCTTCCAGCCCAAATTGAACTCATTTTAGAAACTCAGGAACGATATATTGAAGAGTTAGCTCACGAATTTGCTGAGACTCAAGACTTTATTTTTGTAGGACGCGGCATTAATTTTCCCATTGCCTTAGAAGGAGCTTTGAAACTGAAAGAAATCAGCTATATCCACGCCGAGGGTTATCCTGCTGGAGAAATGAAACATGGACCGATCGCGCTTTTGGATAACAAAGTCCCAGTGGTTTCGATCGCAATGCCAGGTTGTGTTTATGAGAAAGTTTTATCCAACGCTCAAGAAGCCAAAGCGAGAGATGCGCGGTTAATAGGTGTTACGGTGATGAACAATCAAGAAGCCGAAGAAACCTTTGATGATGTGCTTCCAGTTCCCGAAGTTGAGGAATTAATTTCGCCATTAGTCACAGTAATTCCCTTACAATTATTGGCTTATCACATTGCAGCGCGACGCGGTTTAGACGTAGATCAGCCTCGCAATTTAGCAAAATCAGTAACTGTTGAGTGATATAAATTACTTATTGTTATTGCTTTGTATTTGTAAATGAAAAAGACAGATCGACAATAGAACAAACGGCAATATCTTTCGTTGTTAATGAATGCAAACGCTTCCGTACTGATGTAGAAGCCTTAAAAAATAAGCTAGAAAAAATAGAAGACTTTTCTAAACTGTCTCCAGAAAAACAACAAGAAATAAGCCAACCTTTTGAGCAGTTTAATCAGTCCATAGCTCAACAGAAATTGATTGCAGTCATTCGAGACAATAAACGCAATTTTGAAGAAACAAAATATTCAGCATTATTATCAAAAATGAGTGTTTGGGTGCAACCTGAACCCTCTTCAATTTCTGCGAAAGGTTCTGGTTCAAAATACAATGTAGAACAGAGATTTATTCCTCAGAAAGCTGTAAAAGTTGAATTTGATAAACTGTGGCTAGAGAATGAAACTGACCTCGATCGCTATTTAAAAGCCATGCGAGAAGCCATGCTTACTGAGATACAAAATGGTAAACGAATACAGCTTTAAAACACTTGGGTAGGAACTTCCCAATGAATCCTAAATCTCCCCCTAACCTACCGAGAATAGTGACAAAATTTTTATGATTTGTGCTATTCTACGGTTAAATAATCCTCTTATTAACCATGAATCCTTCAACTTTCCAAACAACGAATCGAAATCAAACATTAACCTTAACTGAAATTCGCCAACATTATCCTAACCAGTGGGTTTTAGTCATTAATCCTCAATTAGACAGCAACTTAAATCTCATCAAGGGAGAAGTTATTTATCATACCTCTGACAAACAAGATTTATATGATCATCTTGATTTGTGTGGAGACTATAATTCAGCATTAGAATATACAGGAGATGATAGCAATCTCGGTTTATTGGTTTAATATGGCTGAGGGAAAAAGCTATCATTTATCACGTTATGGTTTTAACTTACTCAGAGCCAATGCTCTCATTAGTGGGTATAACCAAAAATCTGATCTTGGTTCAATTGTTTAGGTCAACTCTTCCCATATCGTTATGGCGCTGTTGATCAATTTCCGCAAAGATCGCTGTTAGTTCTTGATCATTTTTCCATTGTCCAATAACAGACTCTAATTGCTTCCATTGCGCGATTTGATCGCGATTAAAACCAGAAATTTCTACAGAAACCTGTGTTCCGTCTTCTATAGAGATATTTTCTAAAAGTTCAATCCATTTTCCTCGTTTGATGCCTTTAATTTTCATGATTTTTATGCCTCTAATTTATGATGATTCATCATGCTCTATGGCAATCCTAAATCAGTTGTAAATTCCTACAGTCGATCCCCCCTTTAGTTCCCCCCTTAATAAGGGGGGCCCGTACAGGTTAGCATCAGCGAATCTGCATCGAAAACGGAAAAAAATAAAGCCTTCAAAGACATTCAAAAACTGAATAAAATATTAGAAGAATTAGAAGAGTTCGATCGCGCTGTGTTATATCCGTTAGCAACCAAGCAATTAGAAATTGACCTTGATGATGGGGTGAAAGTGAATTATGGTAAATTTGGCAAAGCGTTGAAGAAGATTGGTTAACTCCTATCTTCATGAGCTTTTTTCCACTGTTCAAATCCATGATAAGCAACCGACTCGATTTGCTCCATTTCTTCATCACTAAGAGGAGGATTATCAGGATCATCAAGTGCATTCTGCTCAATTTCTTCCTCAGTCATATTGTTAACTCGCTCCCAATCTGTCAAATCTTCCATTTGGTCAAGTTCATCCCAAGAAACTCTGGTATAGATTCGTTTTTCATTTTTACTGGCTCTCCTTGCACTAATAATTCTGATTATCTCTTAAGATAGCATTCAGGAGCGCGATCGCGCTGTGTTGTATCCGTTAGCAACGAAGCAATTAGAAATTGACCTTGATGATGGAGAGTTAAATTAATCGTTATGGTTACAGCAAAAGATAACTTCCCACAGTTAACCCCTGAAGAATACTTTACTTGGGAAGAGAAGCAAATCGAAAAGTATGAATATATTGACGGTGAAGTTTATGCGATGGGGGGAGGAAGTGTTAATCATGGTCGCATTGCGATTCGTTTGACTGCCATGTTTGATACTCATTTAGAGAGTAGCGGTTGTATAACGGGGAACTCTGACATTAAAATTAATATAGCTGAAACGAATAACTATACCTACCCAGATGCTAGTGTCACCTGTGACGATCGCGACAAAGCCACCCCCAATTATTTTACTTATCCCTGTTTAATTGTTGAAGTTTTATCAAAGAGTACAGAAGCCTACGACAGAGGTGGTAAGTTTAGAATGTATCGTAACAATCCCGTTTTACAAGATTATTTATTAGTTAGTTCCACCCGCATGGAAGTTGATTTGTATCATAAAAAAGAGACAGGGGAATGGGTAATTATTAATTATCAAGAAGGAGACATGATCGAGCTTAAAAGTATTAATTTTAGTTTTCAAATCGAGCAAGTTTATCGGGGACTGGTTTTAACGCCAGAGTCTTAATTTTATCCCTTAAAATAGCATTCAGGAGCGCGATCGCGCTGTGTTGTATCCCTTAGCAACGAATAGGTTTAAATATTAATTTAAGTCAAAGAATTAAGAGATTAGTCATCTTTATCTTCTGGTAGGGTGGGCATTGCCCGCCCTACGATAACTGCTGACGATAGCGATGAAAACAATTGAAAAATTAGGTTTAAATATTCCTTAATCTGGACAACGATTCGTTACTTATTTGAAACATAAATACTGCGATTCTAGGCGCGATCGACAATCAATTCAAGCAACTGCATATATTAAAATAGCATTCAGGAGCGCGATCGCGCTTTTTCCAAAATAGAGAAAATTACTCTTGATTGGCTCGAAAAATTTGATTTGCAGTTTTATTAAAAGCGGGAAATATTGGGAAAATAATCAGATCATCACCACGAAATTGCTGGATTTGATACTCACCTTCTATTAATTGATAAACTGATAATGTTGGCTCTTTGGGATTGCCTAAAAAATTGCGTCCTCCTAATGCTGCATAATCAACAACCCAGTATTCAGCAATGCCTAATTCTTCGTAATCGGCTCGTTTTTTGAAGTAGTCATCGCGCCAATTTGTACTCACTACTTCCACAATTAGCTTTACTGATTCCGCCTTTTCAATGATTGATTCACTTTCCCAGCGAGACTCAGCAGCGATCGCATTCTGATCGATGACAATAATATCAGGTTCATAGCCTGATTTGCCATTACTTGATTTGACAATTGACTCTCTAGGAATTGTCCATTTTCCCCGTTGACCCATTTCAATAATCGTGAGGATTAATTCTTCCATTAAAAATCCTGTTACGATTGAATGTTGTCCTTTTGGTTTCGGCATTTCAACGACAATTCCATCATGGAGTTCATAGCGTCCTTCTTGGTTGAGATATTGGACATTAAATTCATCAAATGTAATGCTTTTTGCTAAAATTTGAGTCATAATTACTACTACTTCCTCTTGACTAAGAAAGCAATTAAAGTGTCATTAAATAACATCTTCATAAAGCTCGGAAAATGTCGCTTCAAGACCAATGGTATTGAGATGAAACGTCTCATAATTCGGAAGATAAAACTGAAATAACCATAAGTCTTGTTCTGTGCGACGATAAGACTCAACTCGTTGCTGTTTGCTACTAATTAAAACATATTCTTCTAGGGTAGAGAGAGTTTGATAATCAATAAATTTATCCCCTCGGTCAAAGGCTTCTGTCGAGTCAGAAAGAATTTCTACAATCAGTTTCGGATAAGACTTATAAGTCGTTGTTTCCGCATCACGAGCATCACAAGTTGCCATCAAATCAGGGTAGTAAAAACAGTTACAGCTTTCGAGTCTGGCTTTCACATCGGCAAAATAAACCCGACAATCTGATCCTCGTAAATGGTTACGAATAATCGTGTAGAGGTTTCCTGCAATAAGGTTATGGCTGTCAGTAGTTCCCGCCATTGCATAGGCGTTCCCGTCCCGATATTCGTGTTTAATCGGATTAGTTGCTTCGAGTTGGAGGTATTGGTCAGAGGTAAGATGAGTATAGTCTGGGCTTGCGATCATGATTGCGCTCAAAAATTATCCTGGGCTAGATTAATTGGATTGACATACTCCCCAGCCTAAAGGCGTGGGGATTCTCCAGACCTCACGGATTC
>CAYXDG010000071.1:0-16267 GCA_964463655.1 uncultured Dactylococcopsis sp. | reverse complement strand
AATTATTAAGAATTATGACTGCACTGTATTAAACATTGTAAGAGCAGCCTGAGTCAGTATTGCAAGCATCGATCTCGCTTCATCTAAAGATTTGACATCGCGATCGGAAAACGTTATCCTGCCCCCAAATCAAGTTTTTTGTGATTGAATAGTCTCACGGCGAGAAGTAAACAGAGCAATGGCAAATATTGACGGAACCAATAACAACGACAATCTTGTTGGTACTGATGAAGATGATGTGATTCAGGGGTTTTCTGGCAATGATTCTCTTGAGGGTTTAGGAGGCAGCGATCGCCTAATTGGAGGAAGTGGCAACGATACTCATACAGGCGGTGCTGGCGCTGATGTATTTGTTTACGATCGCTTCGGTGGCAGGGATAAAATCACTGACTTTACCCAGGCAGAAGATGTCAATGTGTCTAGCTTCAAGAAAATTTGCAGGCCACAATGGTTACTCGCCAACAATTTCCATTTTTGCTGGTAAACTATTAAGTGAAGGGATTAGGAAAATTTAAGATTATGGAAGCTGTAGCATATATACTCATTTTAGCCTGCGGAATCGGGGTTTTATTCTTCGCGATCGCATTTCGTGAGCCACCTCGGATCAATAAATAATTGAGGCGTTTACGCTCAATCTGAAAACTGAGCCATCCTTTAGCTATTTCTTTCTCAGGAGAGGAATAGCTAAGTGGTTCAGATTTTATAATCTTCGACAATTCACCTACCTTAAAAATAGCTAAAAATTAGTTATAATAATTTATCTGTACCATATTTTTACTCAGTAAACTTAAGTGTACACCTAACTTTGAGGAACAATTATTACAACCAACGGAGATCAAAACATAGGAATCGAAACACACATGGTCAGTCAGAACGTAACATCGAATCAGGACATTGGTTTTACTCATGAAGATTTTGCCGCACTCTTAGATGAATACGACTATCACTTCAACCCTGGTGATGTCGTCCCAGGGGTGGTGTTTAGTGTCGAACCCAGGGGAGCTTTGATTGATATTGGAGCAAAAACGGCGGCTTATATTCCCATTCAGGAAATGTCAATCAACCGCGTAGAAGAACCAAGCGAAGTTCTCCAACCCGAGGAAACCAGAGAATTCTTTATTCTGACTGACGAGAATGAAGACGGTCAATTAACCCTCTCCATTCGTCGCATTGAATACATGCGAGCTTGGGAACGAGTCCGCCAATTGCAAGCAGAAGACGCGACTGTGCGTTCTGGGGTTTTTGCCACCAACCGAGGGGGAGCATTAGTCAGAATTGAAGGATTACGAGGATTTATTCCAGGATCACATATCAGCACTCGTCAACCCAAAGAGGACTTAGTGGCTCAAGATTTGCCCCTAAAATTCTTGGAAGTGGATGAAGAGCGCAACCGTTTAGTCCTCAGTCACCGACGCGCCTTAGTTGAGCGTAAGATGAGCGGTTTAAAAGTCGGAGAAGTGGTGATTGGTTCAGTACGCGGAATCAAACCTTATGGAGCCTTTATCGATATTGGCGGGGTTAGTGGCTTACTGCACATCTCAGAAATTTCTCATGACCATATCGATACTCCCAGCAGTGTCTTTGATATCAATGATGAACTCAAAGTGATGATCATTGATTTAGATGCCGAGCGAGGGCGGATTTCTCTCTCTACAAAACAGTTAGAACCCATTGCGGGAGCAATGCTCAGCAACCGCGAATTAGTCTTTGAGCAAGCGGATAAAATGGCTCAGCGCTTCCGTCGTAAGCTGCAACTGCAAACCCAAGGAGTTGCCTCGGAAGAGATTGAAGCCAAGCTCAATGAAGAATTTGGCCCGATTGGGAAACGCCCTAGTGAAGAGCAACCCAAACAAGCGCCTCCTGTGGAAGAAACAACAACAACAGAAGAACCTACCAGTGAAGTCAGTGCGGAAGCAGAAACTGTCACCACTGAAGAAACTCCTGCTTCCTCAGAAGCAACCCCTGAAGCAGAAGCACAAGCACAAGAAGATCAATCACAAGACAATGATACTTCTTCAGAAGATGAGGAAGAAATTGTTTCGGCGGCTACCAGGGAATAGAGCAAATTCTCAACAGAATGTTTGAGAAAGAGGGTGAAAGCCCTCTTTTTTTATTTAGAGTTTAGAGTAAAGGCTGTTAATAAGCAGCCTTCACCCTAAGTTTGCCTTTCGGCACCCACTGCATAGGGACACGCAAGCATCAAACTATTTGTAAAGTTCAGTTGCTAAACGGAAGGCGAGAACACCCGGAACTAAAGCAACAGCTAACGCAAATAGGATTTGAGCATCGGATAGTGGCATAGTTTATATTCTCCTTTCAACAAAAGTATCCTTTCTCTACTTTGCAGTATTTTGGTCAAAATGCGACATGAATTGTTACAAATTTTTTTGAACCTCTTACAGATTAAAGCACTTCTAACTGTGTGATTCTTGGATCAATGATTTTACGTCCGATCCCTGGAAACTCGATCGCGAGATTGATTTTATTTCCACTTCCTAGGACATGAGTAACACTGCCTTCACCAAAGGTATCATGAAAAACGCGATCGCCCACTTGCCAGTTGTGAGAAGAAGAGAGGACTGTTTTTTGAGTTGTCCTAGGATTATTTTGAGGACGACACGGTTTAATGGGGGGAGAGCTATGATTGATTAAATCTTCGGGAAGTTCTTGGAGAAATTGGGAAGGAATGGCGGGTTCTCGCGATCCCCATAATCGTCTTTCTTTAGCATAAGATAAGAATAACTGTTCTTGGGCGCGAGTGATCCCAACATAACATAAGCGCCGTTCTTCTTCTAATGATGTCGGGTCATCTAATGCTTGACGGTTGGGAAATAGTCCTTGTTCTAAACCTACCATAAACACCACAGGAAACTCTAACCCTTTCGCTGCGTGTAGGGTCATTAAAGAGACTTTTTCTCCCCCTTCATTGAGGTTATCTAAATCAGACGCTAAAGACGCATTCACCAAAAAACTTTCTAAACTGCTGTCTTCATTTTCTTCTGCATATTGCCTCATCGCGCTGTCTAATTCATTTAAGTTAGCCAGTCGGTTTTCTGCTTCTTCTGTTCCTTGATTTTGCAGGTCTTCTCGATAGTTAGATTCGTCTAAGAGTCCATCTAAAATTTCGGCAGCAGGGAGTTTTTCAATTTTAGCTTGATATTCTTTGATGAAGTTTGCAAACTGATTAACCGATTTTGCTGCTCGTCCTGCTAAAGTATTAACTGAGGTTTCATCGCTAATAATTTCCCATAGAGGAATATTTAATTGTTGAGACGCACTGATGATTTGATCGAGGGTTTTTTGACCAATTCCGCGCCGAGGTGTATTAATGATACGGAGTAAACTAACAGTATCATTGGGATTGGTTAGCAGTCGTAAATAAGCCAGTGCGTCTTTAATTTCTTTGCGATCGTAGAACTTTAATCCTCCAACAATATGATAAGGAATGTCAGCGCGAATGGCTTCTTCTAACACTCGCGATTGAGCATTAGTTCGGTATAAAATGGCAAAGTCTCCCCATCCCAGTTCAGGATTTTCTCTGGTTAAATTGAGGAGTTGCTGACGCACAAATTTGGCTTCTTCGATTTCATTATCTGCTTTATAGCAATAGATTTCTTCCCCATAACCGCGAGTAGGTTTAAGAATCTTCTCAATGCGTTCACTATTTTTTTCAATTAGACTGTTGGCTGCTTCAAGAATATTTTCCCGCGATCGATAATTCTCCTCTAATTTCACCATTGTCCGTGTATCCTCATCAGGTAAACCATCTCCAAAGTCTTTTTGAAAGTCTAATAAAATGGTAAAGTCAGCCATCCGAAAAGAATAAATCGATTGATCAGCATCGCCAACGACAAAAATTGAACGATTTTCCCACTTTAGATTCTTTTTCTTCGTTTCGCCGTTCGTTGCTAGTAAGTTAATCAATTGGTATTGAATGCGGTTTGTATCTTGATATTCATCCACTAAAATATGCTGAAATTGCTGATGCCAATAGCCTAAAACAGATTCATTTTCCGCAAATAATCGCGCTGGAATCAGAATTAAATCATCAAAATCTAGGGCATTATTGGCAGCCAGTCGCGCTTGATATTCTTGATACACTTCTGAGACAATTCTTCCTCGATAGTTGAGTTGTTGCGCGAGAACATCTTCAGGATAAAGTCCTTGATTTTTCGCGTTACTAATGCTATAACGAAGGTAACGCGGATTAAATTTTTTATCGTCGAGATTCATTTCTTTTGTGACGATATTCTTGACTAAACTTTGAGCATCTGATTCATCATAGATGGTAAAGTTTTTTAGCCATTGATAGCCTTTTCGGTCTTGATATTTATTAATATCGTAGCGTAAAATCCGAGCAAAAAGACTGTGAAACGTGCCAAGCCAAAGATGTTTGGTGATCTCTTTATAAACCTGCGATCGCAGCTTAATTTGTTGATGTTCGGGGAGTAAGTCTAACCGTTGTCCTTCTTTTTCTTGGGCTAACCGTTGAGCAAAGATTAATTCAATCCTTTCTTTCATTTCTTTCGCCGCTTTATTTGTAAAAGTAACGGCTAAAATATTTTCTGGATTAACTTGATGATTTAAAATTAAATGAGCAATGCGATAAGTTAAAGCTCGCGTTTTCCCAGACCCTGCGCCAGCAACCACTAATAATGGGCCACAAAAATGTTGCACTGCTTGACGTTGTGACGGATTAAGAGAGGTTAAAAAATCAGTTTCTACTGGCATGATTCACTGTATGATTCGCTATGTTTATGGTAGCGGAAAGATGGTCGATCGTGTTAGAAAGATTCCTGATCCTATCATGAAGGTAGGTAAGGGAAACCCGACAACTTCTCATGTCAAAAGCAAAAGCCGTGAGAGACTTTTCCCACGGCTAATTCTTGGTCAAACAGACTTTAATGAGCGCTTAAGAGTGCCATTTCTCAGACATGACTTCTGCCAAGTCAACAACACGCTGAGAATAACCCCACTCATTGTCATACCAAGCAATCACTTTCACCATATCGCCATTCATGACCATTGTTAAGCTACCATCCACGATCGAGGACGCATCATTACCACGATAGTCAGAAGAAACTAAGGGCAGTTCCGTATATTCAAGAATCCCTTTCATGGAGTTGTTGGCCGCTTCATGAAGCACTTCATTCACTTGTTCAGCGATGGTGGGTTTTTCCACTTGTGCTACGAAGTCAACCACAGAAACGTTAGGAGTGGGAACTCGCATCGCAATCCCACTGAGTTTCCCTTGTAATTCTGGAATGACTAAAGCCACTGCTTTCGCTGCACCCGTGCTAGTGGGAACAATGTTCACTGCTGCTGCCCGTGCGCGACGTAGGTCACGGTGACTCGCATCTAAAATCCGTTGGTCTCCTGTGTAGCTGTGGGTGGTAGTCATCATCCCTTTCACAATCTTAAAGTGTTCATGAAGGACTTTCACCACTGGGGAGAGACAGTTAGTCGTACAACTGGCATTACTGACAACATTATGCTTATCGTGGTCATACTCTTCATGGTTAACACCGATCACATAAGTGCCAATATTTCCCCCTTTCCCTGGGGCCGTAATTAACACTTTTTTAGCTCCCGCAGCAAGGTGTTGCGATGCTTTTTCTTCAGAAGTAAAGACCCCTGTCGATTCAATCACCAAGTCAACCCCCCAAGAATCCCAAGGTAAATTTAAAGGATTGCGATCGGAGAAACACTTGATGGTTTTTCCGCTCACGGTGATACTATCTTCATCATAGGTAATCTCGGCTTTAAGATTCCCTAACATGGAGTCATATTTCAGTAAATGAGCATTCGTTTTTGGGTCTGAGGTATCGTTGATGCCAACCACTTCTAGACCTGTATTTTCGCGCTCTAACCAGCAACGTAAAAAGTTCCGTCCAATGCGTCCGAATCCGTTAATGGCTACTCTAATCACTATCTATTGCCCCCTAATTTGAGCTCGATAACATTAATTTATTCTTAACGACACTCATCATACCGTAAAGTCTGTCCCCTAAGAAAGATCAAGCTCGTTGGTTTTGATTTTTTTTGCCAACGATCTGCCAGTCGTTAATTTAAACTTGACAAGGTTGCTGAGTTGTGTTTATATCTAAATCGGAATTGTCAGGCGGGAATCATCAATAACAGAAGCATGATGATGGTCAGCCCTGCTATCCCAGAAATTATCTCAATCACTGTCTCTTTGACTTGAGGGAGCAGCCAAATAGCTGAACTACACTGAGGAGAGACTATTTGACCATTGTCCTTTGAGGGATCTCAGTGATCAATTCTTGACTTGTCAACAAGTTTTTTTTAATTATATTGCAGATTGCGTGTTATAAAACCAATATACTTTTGGGTGTGGTGTATGAGGAAGTGTAATGAGTTGTTCAAATTCAATTGATTTTAAGGGGAAGCCTTTTCATTTCATTGGCATTGGCGGTATCGGAATGTCAGCATTAGCCTATATTTTAGCCAAACGGCAAGTGCCGATCGCAGGGTCTGATCTGCGATCGAGCCAGATTACAGAACGGTTACAATACTTAGGAGCGCATATTTTTCCCTCTCAGGAAGCCAGCAATCTCGATTATTTCCCATCTGCTAACGGAGATAATTTACCACAAGTCGTTTGTTCCACAGCGATTCATCCTGACAATCGAGAGTATCAAGCGGCCCGAGAGAGGGGATGCCAAATTTTTCATCGTTCTGATGTCTTGGCGGGGCTAGTTGCTGAGTATGATAGCATCGCCGTAGCTGGGACTCATGGCAAAACTACCACCAGCAGCTTATTAGGATATGTCTTACTGCAAGCAGGGATTGATCCGACAGTTGTTGTGGGGGGAGAAGTGCCCGCTTGGGGAGGAAATGCCAGAGTGGGAGAAGGACGCTATCTGGTGGCAGAAGCAGATGAATCTGATGGCTCTTTGGTGAAATTAAAGCCTAAAATTGGCATCGTTACCAACATTGAATTAGATCATCCCGACCATTATCAAAGTTTATCTGCGGTGGTGGAGATTTTTCAAACTTTTGCCCAACAAACCCAAACCCTTGTCGGTTGCATTGACTGTGAAACGGTTCGCACCTCTCTCCAAAGCGATATTACCTATAGTCTCGATCCTAAAAGCGGGGCTGATTATACGGTCACTGAGGTTCATTATCATGGTAAGGGGACAAGCGCTACGGTTTGGGAACGGGGAAATCTCCTTGGGGAAGTGAACCTGCAATTGTTAGGCTGTCATAATTTAAGCAATGCTCTGGCTGTGATTGCAACGGCGAGAGAAATTGGACTTGAGTTTGAAATCATTGCGGAGGCGATCGCCCAATTTACGGGAGCAAAACGACGCTTTGAAATTTATGGCAAAGAAAATGGGATTCTATTTGTAGATGATTATGCCCATCACCCCAGCGAACTTATGGCAACCCTAGCTGGTGCAAAATTACAAGTGGAAAGTGAAGAAGCTAAGCGGTTAGTTGCGATTTTTCAACCTCATCGTTATACCCGCACGGCAGCCTTTTTAGAAGAGTTTGCGACAGCCTTTACAGCAGCTGATTTAGTGGTCTTAACCGACATCTACAGCGCTGGAGAGAAAGCAAATGGGATGCGGGGGGAAACCTTAGCACAAGCAATGGCTCAACATCATTCTAATGTCATCTATCATCAAGACTTATCCACCCTCCCCTACTGCTTGGAAAACCTATTACGTCCTGGGGATATTGCCCTTTTCTTAGGCGCAGGGAATCTTAATCAAACGATTCCAGAAACAATGGTCACTTTAATGGAGAAAAAAGCAGCATGACCCTCTATCTTCCTCAAACCAATTGCCCGATCGAGCCAGATGTTTCCCTCGCTCCCTTGACTTCTCTGCGAGTAGGGGGAATGGCTCAATGGTATGTCGCCCCAAACAACCCTGAACAGTTACAAGAAACCCTGCAATGGGCGCAAACAGAAACCTTACCTATTACCTTTTTAGGCGCTGGCTCGAATTTGCTGATCAGCGATCGCGGATTAGAAGGATTAGTGATTAGCACTCGCAATCTCCGCCAGTTACACATTAACGAAGCAGCAGCCACCCTGACAGCAACCGCAGGAATGCCCCTGCCAACTGTGGCTTGGAAGGCAGCAAAACGAGGCTGGAAGGGCTTAGAATGGGCGGTGGGGATTCCTGGTACCATTGGAGGCGCGATCGTTATGAATGCGGGCGCACACAGCGCTTGTATTGCCGATTTCATGATCAGCGTCCTAATTCTCAACAATCAGGGGACAATCGAACGTTTAACCCCAGCAGACCTTAACTTTCACTATCGCACTTCTAACCTACAAAACCAACCTCGTTGGGTCATGGAAGCAACCTTTCAACTCACCCCCGGTTACTCGCGAGAAGAAATGATGAGACAAACGCGAACGAATCTTAATAAACGCCGTAGCACTCAACCCTACGATAAACCCAGTTGTGGTAGTGTCTTCCGTAACCCGAAAGAAAAGGCAGCAGGATGGCTGATTGAACAAACGGGTTTAAAAGGATTTCAAGTCGGAGATGCTCAAGTTGCCCATCGTCATGCTAATTTTATTCTCAATCAAGGACAAGCAACCGCCCAAGATATCTATCATCTGATTCAGTATGTCCAAGAAAAGGTTGAGCAACAATGGTCAATTTTGTTGCAGCCAGAAGTTAAACTGTTGGGTGAGTTTTCAAATTAAATTACTGCAAGATTTAAGGTTAATTAATGATGACTGAAAAACAAGGATTTGGTTTCGGCTTAGGCAAAATGAAAGAGCTACGCGATGCTTTTGCTAAAGCGCAACAGGTTCAACAGGGAGCGCAAGAACTCCAAGCAGAACTTGAGCAAATGGATATTGCAGGACAAAGCAGTGATGGCTCAGTGACGGTTGTCATGAGTGGCAACCAAGAACCTCGCGGGGTACAAATTTCTCCCGCAGCTGCTACTTTAGGTGCAGAAGCGCTCTCAGAACTGGTCATGGAAGCAATGAGCGATGCTTATCAGAAATCCACTGATACCATGCGGGAGAAAATGGACGCTCTCACCAGTGGCTTACAATTGCCTGGAATGTAAGAGTTAGTCATTAGTTATTAGTCATTGGTCATTCCTAGAAACCTGTGATCCGATATTGATATCCCAGCGATTGCACAACCCAGGAGAAAGGACGAATGACTAATGACAAAAATACGGTTTCCAGCTTAGGAAAGAGGATGAGGAAGGCGATCGCATCCTATCCTAAATATTAAGCAATGTGAAGTTTTCTAAACTCACAGAGTTTCTAGATAATTGCTCTCATGCTAATTATGAGAGGATTAGAAGTAGTAAAGAACGCAAAGCAAGAGTCTTAGCTCAATCAATCATGGAAACTGTACGATTCACCGCGTCTGAGGCTGTTAATCTGGTTGTTCCGTCGGAGAATACCCCAATTCAGCATTATTTACGTCAACCGCAACGCTTAGTAGCAGCGATCGCCGATCCTAAGTTAATGACTCCTCTGTCAGAGAATCGGTTTCAACTGAAAATGCGTTCACTGAGTTTTTTGGACATTTACCATTTTCAACCCTCGGCTGTTTTAAAGGTGGTTGCAGATAGTAACGGAGTGGTAACACTCACCTCAGAGCAATGTGAAGTGATTGGTAACGACTATCTCAACGATCGCTTTTCACTACAACTGAAAGGGAAACTCTATCCCATCCAGGAAAAAGGTCAAACTTATCTGCGAGGAAGAGCAGACTTGCAAGTTGATGTAGATTTACCCCCACCTTTGTGGTTTACTCCGCGTCCCATGTTAGAAACCACAGGGAATGGTTTACTCAAAAGTGTCTTGATGAGGATTAGAAATAAGCTCATGAATCAGTTAATTTCTGATTATCGTCAGTGGGCCAATCAAGGGGAAACAACCCTTCCCGAAAAAGACCCGTCTTTCTCCTCTCCCAAAACAGCACTCAGTTAAGTTTTTTTCATCTTTTCTTTGCGCTCTTTAAGTCCCTTTAAATCCGTGTTTGATTAACGGGAAAGGGCAAACAGATTAACAGGGGTGGGCATTGCCCACCCTACCTAGTTGCCCCAATTATTAATTATTCATGGTTGGGTAGTTAGAGATAAAAATCTGTTGTTGAGGGAGAGCCAAATCAATTCCAGCTTCATCAAAAGCAAGTTTGACCCGACGGCGATATTCTCTTGAAATTGGCCATTGTTGTAAAGGTTTAGTTTTAATCCAAACTCGCAGAATGACCCCAAGATTACTAAAGTCATCAACCCCTAAAAAAAGGGGTCTTTCTAAAATTTCTTTTTTCCAAGTGTAATCGCGCATCATACTCTCGCTAATTTCTTCAATGATTCTAATCGCTTTCTCCGCATCAGCATGATAAGCAATGGGAATCTTTAAATCCACTTGCGACCAGTTACTGGTGTAGTTGGTGACAGTCCGAATTTCACTATTAGGAATGGTAATTAGGGTCTGCTGAATTAAGCTGAAACCTTTAGGATAATAAGGCTTTCAACCGCTAATGAGCCCGAGCGAACCATGAGAGACACAAGGTGACAAGGAAAAGGGAGTAACAAATAACGAATAACAAATAACAAATAACAGTCTTCACCGACTAATTAACTTTTTCAGCAAGCCCTAATTAAGCGCCCTTCAGTATCTCGCAGTTGAGTGATGCGTAAATTAATCGCTTCTACAAAACCCGTTGCATCGCCAACACCAACCACATCGCCCACTGCATACTGATCTTCAAGAATAATAAAAAATCCGTTAATAGCATCTCGAATTAAATTTTGAGAAGCCAGAGAAATGGCAACCCCAATTAACCCAGCACCAGCGAGTAAAGGTGCAATATTAACCCCAATTGCAGAAAGACCCACTAAAATTCCCACCACAATCCAAGTCACGACAACAATACTTTTAGTTACACTAGAAATGGTGGAAATGCGAAGTTGTAAGCGAAGATTGGCTTCAGGAGTTAAGAGATAATTATTAGCAAGGACGCTGGTAAATTTATCAATAAGAATAAAAGAAAAACGAGTCAAGAAATAAACTCCCAATCCCACAATGAATAAGCGGAAAGGAATGCGAAGAAAATTCCTCATCCAAATTTGCAAAAAACGGGTATGGGGGAATAAACCGACTAAGTAGAAAGTCATCCCTAACCATAAACCAAAACGGGTAATTTGCAAACCGCGATATTTGATTTCAGCGAGTTGCTGGCGCTGGTTTTGGGTGATTTGGGTGGAAATCGCCTGTTCAGCAGAGGTATTCTCTAGGGAAGCGTGGAGGGTCTCTTTCTGTTGCGAGGCCTTTCTTTCAAAATAGTAGAGGACAATTGTGGCGAAAATGAGAAGGAGAAGCGCGATCGCGCCGTGTTGTACCTGAGCAATCAAAAAGGAGGCTTCTCGCTCCCGTTTTGCCTGTGTGAGACTATTTCTAATCTCTCTTACCATCTGCAATGATCGCTGTTCAAGACGGATGGCTTTGAGCGCTGCATCTTGGCTGGTGACGCTGAGTAAACGGATATCCCGATCGTCGATCGCGACATGAATATCAATTAAAGAGCCTGCTCCTTCTTGATAAACATTGAGTTCGGAGGATTTGGTTTGATAAAAGTAACGAGCGAAATCATTGAGTCTCTGCTCAATCTCTGTCACCCGACTGGATAAATCAGATTGACTAGCCGCTACCTCAACCACACAACGTCCATCTAAACGGATACAAGCGGAGACAATGCTATTAGAAGATTGATTAGAAAAATTAGGGATAATAGGCAGTTGAGCCAACACCGAGCGATCGAGTGGCATCAAAACCACTAAAATGGTCATTAAAAGAGCTAACAAGCCGTGTTTACGCTTCATAAACCAACTAAATCAAAAGGATGATCTTTGAGTTAAACTATCGCAAAAATTTTGATATTTGATCAATATGCAGTAACCTAGTAGAGATCGCAATGCGAAATAAAACGAAAAGTAAAGCTACATGACTGCAACACAACTAAAGTACGAAGTAAAAGACATTAGTTATGCTCCCCTCGGGAAGCAACGGATTGAATGGGCGGGTCGCGAGATGCCTGTCCTCAAACAAATCCGTGACCAATTTGCCAAAGAAAAGCCATTAGAAGGGATTCGGATCGTCGCGTGCTGTCACGTCACCACAGAAACCGCAAACCTCGCCATTGCCCTCAAAGCAGGTGGTGCGGATGCGGTTTTAATCGCGAGTAACCCTCTTTCTACTCAAGACGATACTGCCGCTAGTTTGGTGGCTGACTATGGGGTTCCTGTTTTTGCGATTAAAGGAGAAGATAACGAAACCTACAATCGTCACATCAATATCGCCCTCGATCATCACCCCAATATCATCATCGACGACGGTAGTGATGTCACCGCAGCGTTAATCAGAAAGCGCAAAGACCAAATCAAAGAAATCATCGGAACTACCGAAGAAACTACCACTGGGATTAACCGTCTCCGTGCAATGTTTAATGATGGGGTACTCACGTTCCCTGCAATGAACGTTAACGATGCAGACACCAAGCATTTCTTTGATAACCGCTATGGTACTGGTCAATCTACCATCGATGGCATTGTTCGCGCTACTAACGTCCTCATCGCTGGTAAAGTCGTCGTGGTCGGCGGTTATGGCTGGTGTTCTAAAGGGGTTGCCATGCGCGCTTCTGGTATGGGAGCGAACGTGGTTATTACCGAAGTCGATCACATTCGCGCTTTAGAAGCTGCTATGGATGGCTTCCGTGTGATGCCGATGAGTGAAGCTGCTAAAATCGGCGATATCATCGTAACACTTACCGGTAACAAGCACGTGGTCGCGTCTCATCACTTTGATGTCATGAAAGATGGGGCGATCGTCTGCAACGCAGGTCACTTTGATATTGAGCTTGATCTCAAATCTCTCCGCGAGAAAGCAAGCGAAGTCAAAGAAGTTCGTCCTTTCACTCAACAGTACATTCTTCATAGTGGCAAGTCTGTGATTGTTTTAGGAGAAGGTCGTCTGGTTAACTTAGCAGCAGCAGAAGGTCACCCTAGCGCTGTCATGGATATGAGTTTTGCTAACCAAGCCAAAGCCTCAGAATATCTAGCGGTGAATCAAGGCAAACTTGAGCCTGGTCTCCACTCTATCCCTCGGGAAGTCGATCGCGAAATTGCTCGTCTGAAACTGAACGCAATGGGCATTCAAATCGACGACCTCAGCCAAGAGCAACTCAAGTATATGAACTCTTGGACAGAAGGAACTGAATAATTAGTTCTAGACTACTTTAGTTTCGGATAATCCTAACCCCGATCGCTCGATCGGGGTTAGGCTTTTAGTGTCACCATCGCTATTCGCTGTATCTTAACTTTCATTTTGCGCCGACCGACCCCATGCGCCTCGTACCAATGTAACTGTTCCAAAGATAAATCTGCGGTCATCAACCCCACGACTACCACACGCTGATGAGAGCTATCAACCTGTTGCGCCACATACTCCCGTTCAAATTCTTCTTCTAACCCTTCCACTAGGTTGAGAAAATCCTGTTTCGTGAGGATATCTAGGCTTAATGGTGGCGATACCGTCCAATACATCCCCTCGTCATTTTCTATGAGAGAATCTCGATCGGATTCAGGGGCAAGATGGGCTAAATAGGCCGCTTCCACGTAACCTGTCACACCGCCTCCTCGTCGTTGAAACCCACTCCCTGTTAGAGTTAAAGTCACTAGAGCATCTAATCGCTGTAACACCATCGCCGTGAGAGTGGGCTGATTTGGAGGTTCTGATTTGAGAGCAGTAGTTACACAACGAATCCCAGACAATCGTTTCGCCCCATAACGAGGCAATTCTAGGGGGGGAATTTGGGTTTGTCGAGGGTTTCCTACTCCCACCCGAATCACCTGTCCTCGTCGGTTAATATAAACAGATACAGACTGATTGATTTCCGTGCTAATCGCCGCGATCCGTTGGGCAAATTCGGGAGTAGTTGCGAGATCGCGCGGTTGATTTTGATGGTACAGCCTTTTCAGTTGTTTAATTTGGCTGGATTTTAGTCCTTTTAGATTACCGTGAATTTGCTCGATCGACACTCATCTCCTTATTAACAATTCCTGTAGCTATTATTTTAGCAATAGCAATTTAAAGCAGTAGATTCGGTGTAGCTCGCAAGACTAACTCGATCGAGTATCATGCTCGATCGGCTGTTTTTGTTCCTCACTCATTCTCTATATTACTCCCGTCTCAAATTTATGATTTCTCCGATTCTTCTTCTGGAATAAACTGCAATTCATACTCGATTTTTAACTTCAATTTTCCCTTTCGCCACGGTTGATGGGGTGATAAAACTTCAACTTCAACTCCTTCTTTTAGTTGCCGAATTTCCCGATTTTGAAGAATTTTTGGAAGAACTTTTCGTTCTATTTCTGCAACCTTAAAAGTTTTACTTAAGAGCAAGCTGTTGCGCTTAACTACATCCAGAGAAGAAACAGAAATAACATCATCGGGTTGCAATTTTGGGTTACGTCTAAACTTATTTTGATCAGTCATTTTTCCTCCTAAAACAGCATCTTTTATTTCTCGATTCTCGTTCATTTCATTCATTTTCTTAAACCCATCGCCCGACAACTACTTTTACAGTTCCATCTTCTAACACTTCCTCTTCTTCCACATCAAACCCTTGTTCTTCCACGGTTTGCATTAAAGTTTGATGAGCATACTTTTGATTGATTTGATTGAGAAATTCCTGCTGATTGATTCTTGCACCCCAAAAATCAGCTACTAATTCATAATTCTCACCATTACGCCGAAAACCTAAATCATAACCGTTCTTTTGACGAATTACATATTCGGCATTGGTTTTATTTCCTTGATACCCTCTAACTTGAGTATTGCTTTCTACTTCATAACCTAATTCCGTTAACACTTGTTGGAGAATCTCTCCGTTTTTGATTTGAACTTTAATTGTGGTAAAGTGTGACATAATTTTTCTTCCTTTATTTAATTGTAAAAAAACTAATCAACTTGAATGGGATTGATTCCTGATGATGACTGATAATCTCGCAACTCCTTTAAAAGTTTATCGTCTTTAGAAGCAGTTCTCGCACCAGCTTCCGCAGCCCATTGTTTTAAGGCTTTGATTTGTTGGTGCGCGATCGAGCTTAATGGTACAGTTTCCTCTAATGCTTGAATAATATGCTGTGTCGTGAAATCTTGCCGTTTCCCAGTCTCTCCCTGTCCAAAACAAGCGTGCATCCCATCAATAATCCCTTGTTGAATTTCTGCGCCACTAAAATTCTCAGATGCTTTCGCCAACAAATCCAAGTTAAACTCTTGTAAGCGTGACCCTCGCACACGCTGTAAATGCACCCGAAAAATTGCCTTGCGTTCCTTCTCTGTGGGAAGATTGATAAAGAAAATCTCATCAAACCGCCCTTTTCGCAACAACTCAGCAGGTAACACTTCCACATTGTTTGCTGTCGCCACAATAAACACAGGTTGGGTTTTCTCCTGCATCCATGTAATTAGCGATCCAAATACCCGTTGTGACGTTCCCGAATCACCACTTATCCCACTGCTGATACTACCAAACGCCTTATCAATCTCATCAATCCACAGAATACAGGGCGACATCGCTTCCGCCAACTGAATCATCTGACGGACACGGCTTTCGCTTTCTCCGACGATTCCCCCAAATAACCGTCCTGTGTCCAATTTTAAGAGGGGAACACGCCATTCATGGGCGATGGTTTTCGCAGAGAGAGATTTTCCTGTTCCCTGTATCCCCACTAACAAAAGTCCTTTCGGTATCGGAATCCCGTAGCGTCTCGCCTCATCACTAAACGCATCTTTCCGCATCCTTACCCACTGTTTCAGGTTTTCCAACCCTCCCACCATTTTCAAGGAATCAGGTGCAGGAGAAAACTCTAAAATCCCTGTTTGACGAATGGTTTGTCGTTTCTCCTCTAAAACAACATCAATGTCGGTTTCATTGATTTCCTGTTTCGCAGCGAGTGCTTTCGCTAACACTCGTCTGATTCTAGCGCGACTTAATCCCTGACACGCTTTGAGAAATTGTTCTTTTGCTAACCCTTCCAGTTTCAGTTTCTCTGGTGTCACCAGTTGCGACACTAAATAATCAATCTCCTGAAAGGTGGGGAGAGGAAAGTCTAACACTGTCATTTCCTCTGAGAGTTCAGGGGGAATTTCCAAACGGTGAGATAATAAAAGAATGGATTTGCGACTGGTTTTGAGTTCTCGCGTTAGGTTTTTAATTTCGCGGATAATGGGGGCGTTTTTGTC
>CAYXDG010000070.1:0-16766 GCA_964463655.1 uncultured Dactylococcopsis sp. | reverse complement strand
TCGGTAGGGGGCGCTTCTTTAGAGACACTTAAAGGGTATATCCAGAACCAACAAAGGCTCGTCCTAGAAGGACGGGGTTTTAAACCCATTTTTTTGATAATTGAGCAAGAAATGACCCATTAATTGGATTCTGATTTCATGGTTAATTGTTCATGTTTGAGGGTTGCTTGTCCATCCTCATTTGTCACTAATGCGGATTCATCCACCAGTAAATCAAACCAGAATGTTGTTCCTACGCCTAATTCACTGACCAAGTTCACCATGCTATGATGTTTTTCTACAATATTCCGCACGATCGAGAGACCTAATCCTGTTCCTTCTAAGGTATGAACTTGATTTTCCACACGGAAAAAGCGATCGAAGATTGCTTCTTGATCTTCAGGATCAATTCCGATTCCCGTGTCTGCTACTTCTACCCGCACTTGTGGGTTGGGATGGTAGGGATGATCTTCAGGATCAAGCAAATAAGCGCGAATCATCACTCTTCCCCCTGCTTTAGTGAATTTCAGCGCATTTCCCACTAAATTTGCCAAAACTTGCAGCAATAAATCATAGTTTCCCATGACTGGCGGTAAATCTGCTTCTACTTCTTGTAAGAGTTCAATCTCTTTATCTTTTGCATTGAGATGATAACTGCGGAGGGTTTGTTCAATGGGTTGGCTTAAATCCACTGCGGTCATCTGATACACTTTAGAGGACTCTAAGCGGGATAAGTCAAGGACATCATTGACGAGGCGTGTTAGGCGATCGGTTTCCGTGTTAGTAGTGTGGAGAAACTCTTTCTGTTCTTCTGGGGTGAGTTCGTCTCCATATTCCGAAAGGGTTTCAATGAAAGATTTAATATTAAACAGAGGCGTTCTCAGTTCGTGGGAAACATTGCTGATAAACTGACTTTTCGCTTTATTTAATTCCACTTCTCGCGTGATATCCTGAACCGTAATCGCCAGTCCTTTCACACTTTCTCGATATTGGTCTAAAACGCGAGTCAGAAGGATGCGAACTGTGCGTTCATGGGGACTATTCAAGGTTATCCGAAACTCTCCGCCATCGCCATAAGATTCATCAATATGACCATCTCCTTTATCCGCTCCCGTTTTAGCGATCACTTCCTGTAACGGTTCGCTAATTTCCATTTTCACTTCAGGAGGGAGATGATGCAAGACATTTTCCCCAATGACCTCTTTTCCTTCCCAACCAAAGATGCGTTGTGCGGTGGGATTGACCAGCATGACCTGTAAATTAGTATCAATCAAAACTGCGCCATCAGCAATGGTAGAAACTAAGGTTTCCAGTTTCGCTTTCTCGGCGGTTAATTCTTCGATATTCTGTTCTTCATACCGCGCCAATCGTTCCGCCATATAATTAAAGCTGGAGATGAGTTCTCCCAACTCTCCCCCCAAGGGAAGTTCGATGCGCTGTTTGAAGTTTCCCGCAGCAATGTTTTTGACACCGACTAACAATTCTTTGATGGGTTTGGTGATAGTTAAAGCGTTAAAGACAGCGCCGAGAATCACCATCGCCCAAATGGAGATAAAAACTGCGATCGTGACATCTCGCGTTAAGTTAGAAGAAGCGACAACCGTAGGATTGGGATTAATTCCTACGGCTAAAACCCCAAGATATTGGTTATCGTAGTTCAGGGGAACAAAGACATCTGTGACTTCCCCGTTGGGGGTGGAATGCTGACGAACAAGGGGTTGTTCCGCATCTGAGGAATAACTCTCAGGGAGTTGGATGCGTCGTTGAATGGTGAGGGTATTGTCTCCTTCCGCTTCTGAGAAGGGAATCCCAAAGCGAATTTTTCCATCGGGTTCAGCGTAGAGGATATAACGAACACTGGAGGTGCTACTATAAAAGCGTCCTGAGAAGAGGGCGACTTCGGTGAGGTCATCTTCGGCGACCAGTGGGGCGATGTTTGCTGCGAGAAGGAGTCCCAAGTCGCGACCGAAGCGGGTGTCATTCATCCGCGCATCTTGTTGGATTGTGTTGACCGCCCAAAACGTCAAGCCACTCATGACCAAGGAGACAACCAGTGTCCCCACAGCCATTAAGCGGGTTTGGAGAGTGAATTCTGACCACCAACGAGCGAGAATTTCGCGGATTGTATTCAAGGGGCTAACACCTTTATGCGCGATCGCGACTAGACTGACATCTCTATTTTCGCATATTTCTTTTTTTTGCTTAATGATCTCAAAGATTTAACTGACCAATGATTCAGGCTGTTGCAGGAGTGTCAATGGTTCGAGACGGCGATCGAGCTTTAATTTTCCTCAGATAATTGCGGATAATAACTAGCAACCATAGCGACCATTAACCACCATAAGGTACTAATTTCAGGACGATACCAAACGGTATCCACTAAGCCATGAGTTAACATTCCAGCCATTGCTGCGATCGCGCCAATCACCCAAAACCCTTCTCTGGCTTTTAATTGTCTCAAACGGGTGAGTTTTTGCCAACCATGATAAACAATTGTCCCTAAAAATCCAAGGAAAGCCGTAAAGCCAATGATACCCATTTCAACTAAGATTTCCAGATAGATAGAATAGGCACTTAAAGCAGTATAATTGGGGCGTTGATAGAGAGGATACACTTGTTTAAAGGCTTCATTGCCAGAGCCAATTCCCAGCCAAGGGCGATCGCGGATCATTTCAAAAACAGCCGCCCAAACGGTCATCCGAAAGTTATTGCTACTGTCTTCTCGTCCTGCAAAAATGGTCATAATTCGTAAGCGTAACGGTTCAACAAATGTAATTGCAGCTAACAAGAATCCTGCAAAAAAGGCGAACACTAAGGGAAGTAACCAGATGCGCCAAAACCTAGGTAAACTGTCTCGATACCAGACATAAAGCAGTAGAAAATAAATGGTTAATAAGCCCACTAATGCGATCCATCCCCCTCGTGAATCTGTGGCATATAAACAATAAGTATTGGTCAGTAAAGCGGTGAAAGCAACGCCTTTTTGGAGCCAAGTTTGCCAGACCCAAAGTGCTGAAATTGAAAGGGCTATGGCGCTGATTAAATAGCCAGCCAATAAGTTAGGATTACCTAAATAACTATAGGCGCGAGTGGCTTCGGCTAACTCTGATTCAGGGTCATTCCAAGTGGCGAGTTGTTCAACGCCAAAAATCTCTTGACGAATGCCATAAACACTAATAATCAGAGAAATTAAAAGATAAACTGCGATCGTCCAATTACGAAGAGAAGGCGACCTTAACACTCGCGCTGATAAAGCAAACCATAACAGATAAAGGGTTAATTTAATCCATCCTGAAAACGCTGCTGCTTGGACGGGAGAAAAGGCAACTGCGATCGTGGCAACTCCCCAATATAATAACACTCCTAAATGAATGGGGGTCAAAGCAATGATATTCTTGTCTGAGAGGGTTAAAATTGTCCAATATCCAGCACCTGCAATGAGTAAGACCCCAACTAGGGTAGAAGAGACAAAGGGTGCTAAAGTTAATATTGAGGCAATGATAACCATACCAATTGGTTCGGCCCATTGCAAGAGATAACTTCCTTCGCGCCAAGGAGAGAATAACCCCACAAGTCGATAAAGAAAACTTCCTCCCCGCCATGAAGATATATGATTAGTCATGCGTTCGTTGTTCAGTAAAACATTGATCAATAAACCATAAACTATTTTACGGTGAAGGGTGGACCATGAACGAATTGTTAATGATTAATAATGAATTGTTCCTATGGTATCTGTTAGTGTTATCATCCCAACTTATAATGGCAGTCGGTACATTTGCCAGACTGTGGAAAGTGTTCTCAGACAAAGTTACAGCGATCGCGAAATTATTGTCATTGATGATGGGTCAACGGATCAAACGGTTCAGGTTTTAAAGCCTTATCTCGATCGCATTCGTTACTATTATCAAGACAATCAAGGTGTCGCAGCGGCCCGTAATGTTGGGCTAAAAATGGCAAGGGGAAAATGGATTAATTTTTTAGATCATGATGATATTTTATTCCCTCAAAAACTAGCTTTGCAGGTGGAAGTGTTTCAGCAACAACCAACGGCGGGAATCGTGCATAGTGGCTGGCGACGGGTTAATCAGTGGGGAGAGTCGCTAACTGATATTGAGCCTTGGCACGATTCCCCTCTGCTAGATTTACATGAATGGCTGCAACGGATGCCTGTTTTATTTAGTGCGATGATGTTTCAGCGTGAATGGCTCGATCGGGTGGGCATTTTAGACACAAGATTTAAACAAGCCTGCGATGTTGATTTAGTTCAGCGCTTAGCCCTGATGGGTTGCCAGACCGCATGGCTACGCCAAGTGACAACCTGTTATCGTCAACATCAGACAAATGATTCTTTAAATACATTAATTCAAGCTCAAGAATGTTGGGAAGTTCGTCAAAAGTTTTTTAAGAGAAATGATTTACCTTTAGCCATTAAACAGCAGAAAAATGTTTATTTATATCATACTTTAGTTTGGATTGCTTGGCGTTTATACTACACTGATCATTTTGATGAAATGGGTGAGGTTTTGCAAAAGTCTTTAAAGTATTCTCCCTATTTTTATTTAGACACTGTTTTGAATTGGATCGAGGTTTTCCAAAAGACTGCTGCTCAACATGAAAGTGAAGTTGATGTTGGGTTTTTAACCAGTTTAAAGCAGTGGAAACAGGTACTATCGGTTGCGCGAAAGATGCTTAAGCCTAAGATTTTATAAGGGATCAATGCGACCGACAACTTCAAGCTGATCTCGTTGATCTACTTTTATGATGACCAATTCCCCAGAGGAAACACCGCTTCTTGTTAAGGCTGAGATGTTGACAAAATGAGTTACCATAATTGTAACGCCTGGGATGTTTTTTTGTTCAAGAATAAAGTCTCGCACTTGGGTGGTTTGTTCGGTCTGAGTTGATCGATCGCGAAAGAATGAGTTAAGGGGAGAAAATGGTTTTACTGTCCCTAAATCCATCAGTTTAGCAGTATCTAAACAACGACACCACTGACTCGATAATACTTCCTTAACTTGAATATTTCTTTCCTTAAATGCTTCCCCTGTCCGTCTCGCTTGGTTTCTTCCTGCTTCTGAAAGGTTTCGCTGGGTTGAACAGTCTCCCAGTTCAAAGTTAGCAGGATCACCTGTTCCAGGGGCTAAGCTGTGGCGCATCAGGACAAAATAATGAGTTTTAGCTTGCTGGAGTTGTGACCAGAGCTTGGCTTCAGCATTCGTCTGTTTGGTTGCTGAATTTTGAATTGTGGTAGGGTTATTGGCGCATCCTGTTAAAGTAAACCAAAGTAATAATGCGGTTATTGAGAAGAGTTTGGGTTTCCGAGATAAGCACATCTTTTTCCCCAAGTGAACTATTTTTTACTTTGTTCAGTAATGGTATCAATTTCTTCATCAATTGCTTCGACCATTGGATAGGCTTTTTGACTAGAATACAGTTTTTTCGCTTTCTCTAGAGAAGCTAATGCGGCTTTATTTTCTCCTTTTTCCTTTAGAGCTAATCCTAACACGCGATGGGGTTCAGCGAATTTATTCGGCTTAATTTTTGCAGCTTGTTCAAATTGCGCGATCGCGCTATCTATTTTTCCTTGCTGCATATATACTTTTCCTAATCCCATGTATCCATCTATATTTTTGGGAGAGTTTTTGGTTAAGGTTTCAAAGGTAGAAATGGCTTCAATTAAGTTTCCTTGTCCGACAAAACATTGTCCTAAGTATATTTGCGCCAAGTCGTTACTTTTTTGGCGTTCTATAATTTTTTGAAAAATGGGAATTGCTTCTCCATATTTTTCATCTTCGTAGAGTTGACAGGCTTTTTCAAATTGTCTAGAGCGAAGGTAACTTCGTAAGAGGGTAAACCCGACTCCGAGAAGAATAACCGCGACGGTCACTAAAGCGATAATTTTGAGGGTATTTGGACTAAGTTCTAGTTCTGACATTTTAGGCTAAAAAACAAGCGATCGGAAACAACAAATATTCGAGGTAAAATAACTTCCAGATAAATTGATAAAACTGCGCGATCGCGCCTTTATTTTCTAAATCTACGGTCTGACTACGCCACCACAATAGCAAGAATAATCCGCTATGAGTCATCCCCACAAAGATAGGATTGACATCGGATAACCCAAAAACTGCCGCCACCGTCATCCCAAGATAGCATAGGCTGAGAATCATCCGAGTGATATTTAAGATTGTCGGTTTTCCTAGCAAGAGAGTAAAAGTCGTAATGTTATATTGTTTGTCTCCTTCTAAATCGGGGACATCTTTAAAGATCGCGATCGCGATGGTAAAGACTAAAATAAATAGTGTTAATGCCCAAATTGCAGGAGGAACAAAAATGTCTTGGGTCAAGGTTTGACGGAAGTGTAAAAACAGCCCTAAATTGACAATTACGCCCCGCACTGTAAAAATACATAAAGCAGCCCAAAAGGGAAAGCGCTTTAAGCGAATGGGGGGTAAAGAATAAGCGGTTCCAATGGCTAAACTAACCCCGATCGTCAAGAGTAACCATTGACCTGAAATGACACTGAGAAGAATCGCCAAACTTCCTGTGATTCCCACAAGCCATTGTGCTTGTCTTTCGGAAAATTCTCCTGCTGCGACGGGTAATGTCGGCTTATTAATTTTATCGATCGCGATGTCTTCTAATTGATTTAAACCGACAATGTAAACATTCCCGCATAAACAAGCAATCCAAGCTAAAATCAAGGGGATTAAATTCGTTCCTGTCGGAGAAAGATTATTAATCGCAATGGCGATAAAATATAAGGAGAAAACGCTTAAAGTTGTCCCGATGACGGTATGGGGACGAGAGAATTTCCAAAAGCTATTCAAGACTTGATAATTGACAAGTGAGACTGGATAATTATTCATCTTTTTTGTTTCCTTTTAAGACACCAAAGCGAATTAAACCGCGACGATACCCACGACTCATTAACCCTAAAGATAAAGCAGCCTCGATCGTTTTCCAACCGCTTTCCACTAATCCCATGATGGCTTGGGGGGTGAAAGCCGAAGCGATGACAATTTGCCAAAATGGATCAACAGCTTGCGACCAATCATCGCATTGAATATTCTGGAAACCCACTTCTTGCGCGATCGCGCGGTACTCTGGTAAAGAAATGACGTAGGGTAAGCAATACACCCGATAAATCTCGGCTAAATGTTGCTTTTCATCGGCGGTTAATTCCCCTGCGAGAGAATTAGTGGGACGGTGACACCAAGTCGCCATCAGCAGCATTCCCCCTGGCTTCAAAACCCGATACGCTTCTTGGAGAAACTTGGCTTTGTCTGGGAAATGTTCGCCACTTTCCAATGACCATATTAAATCAAAGCTGCGATCGGCAAACGGGAGGTCTAAGGCGTTAGCCACTTGAAATTGAACGCTATCCCCTAAATTTGCTTCTACAGCACGTTCTTGCGCCCGTTTTGCTTGTTTAGGAGAAAGCGTCACTCCTGCTGCTGTAGCGTTAAATTTTTGGGCTAAATAGAGGGTACTCCCACCAATCCCACAACCCACATCTAAAATAGTTTGCGGAGGCGTTGCCGTTTCATCAAGGTTTCCCCAACGCAATAATTCTTTAATAATATCAATTTGTGCTTGTCGGCGAGGAACTTTATTCGTTCCACTGCGACCATAATAGCCGTGGTGCATATGTTCTCCCCAGATATTTTCCCAGAGGGAACTGGATGCGTCATAAAAGTCTTTGATTTCTTTTTCTAGGTTGCGGGACATTTCAATAATTGATAATGACTAATCCCTAATAATTGTATCATGAATTTGCCAGTAAGCTGGATCAAACAGAGTTTAATAAAGTTACTGTTTTTTATTCTGCTGACGTTCTCAATTATTTCTTCCCTTGCACGACTTGTAAACTTCCCCCAGCATAAAAGGTTTGCTGACAATCTTGAAACCCGATCGCGCTCAATTTTTCAGGTAAGTTAATTTTCACAAATTGCCATGCGGTTTCGGTTTCAAATAACGCCATAAATAAGTTAATTCCTGGTAGAAAAATGGGATTGTGCGGTTGATGTAAATCGATACAAGCAAAGATACCATCAGGTTTGAGAACGCGGTAAACTTCTTGAAGAATTTGGTTTAATTGGTCGGGTTTCATTTCATGGAGTGCTACGCTGGTTTGTACGAGATCGAAACTGCCATCGGAAAAGGGTAATTCTTCTGCTAATCCTTCTACATAAGTGGCTGCTGGCGCTCGTTTTTTTGCTCTTTTTAAGGCAAGAGGAGACGCATCTAACCCTGTTATATGATCGGAATATTTCACTAGAAATTGTGTTGTTTGTCCTGCACCACAACAGAGGTCTAAAATGTGAGTGTTTTTGTTAAGAGAAAGTCCTTTGAGCGCGAGTTGACGGAAGCGGGATTCTCCCCCCACCGTTAATGCTGAAAGTTGCGCGATCGCATCATACAACCATTGATATTGATAACTCCATTTGCGTAGAATTGTTCCCATCATTTATTCTCCTTTTGCAAGTTAAGAATCACCGACACAAGACATCATTAATCGGATGCTTGTTTACGAATTAAGCGTTGAACACTGCCTAACACAGGATTTAATTCATACCCTCGTTTGTCTGGATTTTCTAAAAAGACTTGTTGTTCTTGTTCTATCATTTTAACATCTTGCTCAACTAAACCATCTAATAATTTTTGGGCTGATCCAAACAGTGAATTTTTCAGACGATGACGAAACCAAACTGGGAGTTTATGGAGTCGCCAAAAGGCATTTAAAGAGGTAAAGTGAATCAAATAAGCGCGAGTGGCAGTTTCATCAATAGGGGAAAATAAACAGTAGATTTTGAAGTCTTTCCCTAGCGTAGAAACCCAATGAGGATAAATATAACTTACTGTTAATGGTTCGGGATGGAGTTGTCTTAAACTAGGAAAAAATAGTTGGGAGATTGACCAGATTTTGTCTATTTTATAATAACTTTGCGCTTGATAATAGCCATGAACTTGATACTCATCTTCCTCAATCTTTTCTAATTTAGCATCTGTCCACGCTTGCCAATCTTCATGTAAATGCCCATGATACATATCCATTAAATTTTCAATTAGATAGGAATAATGGGCGTTTGTTTCAATCAGAGAAACTGTGGCAATATAGTTAATATGATCCCATTCTGGCATTTGAAAACGGGGGACTTTTTCAGATTCATTGCCTAAAAATATCCAAATAAAACCATCTGCTTCTTTAACAGGATAGCACTGTAATTGACAGGGGGGTAACTTTTGTTTTTCCGTTAAATAAGGTACGGAAATACAGTTTCCTTCAGCGTTAAACTGCCAACCATGATAAGCACATTCTAGACTGTTTCCTTTCACTTTCCCTGCGCTCAGTTTCACAAAGCGATGAGGACAACGGTCTTCTAGAGCGCACACTTGTCCATTACTCTGACGATAGAGGACAATGGGCTGTTTCCAGAGAGTAATTCCGTGAGGCTGTGCATTAATTTCGTTGCTTCTAGCGACTACATACCAGTGATTAAAGTTTATTCCCAGTTGACGAAGGGAGGGGGAAGAAGTTTTCATACAAATGTCAAGTTTAACTGTAAGATAATTCTACTTGAAAGAGATAATTTATTAATACTATTTTATGAAAATCAAGTTACAGTAATAAGTATGAAGTGGTTTTCTGGTGGGCAATGCCTACCCTACTTGAAGATGGTATTATCTATTATGGGACGCTCTGTTTTAGTGTGCAAACTTTAGCAATGACTTGATAAACTTTAGATATGGAAGTTATATTTCGTGAGTTTAACCCCTTTGATGTTTGGATTTGGCTTGAGTTTGACACCATCCCTTCCATTACCGAACGTCAATATGTAGAAGAGTTATTTAATTCATGGTTTTATCTGGGAAAATTAGGCGGTTTTAACGCTGAAAATTTCCAAGTGATGGAAACAGGGGTTGACCTGAGTTATTTAGAATATGACCATGAAAGCGCAAGCAATTCTCTCTTATCTGTGATGCACAATATGGGAGAATTTGAATACAGCGAAACATGGGGACGCTGTTGGTTTGATTTAGGAACAAGTGACCCAGTGGCGCTAGATGTTTTAATTAATTCTTTGCGTCAGTTAAGTGATGATTTTCTCAATGTTCAACAGTTGATTATTGGTGGGGAAAATGAGGATTGGAAGATTGCTGAAAAAAGCCAAGAACGATTTTATCAAAACTGACGACTCTTGGAAATATAAAGAAATCACGATCGCGCAGGGCTTAAATAAATTAAGCTGATAACCTTAAGTAAGTTAGGATTTAAGGTTACGCGATCGCATAACCACTCTTAAGGCTAGCTCTCGTCAGCTTCCCAAATTTGATGAGAGTAGTCTTTATAATTTTATATTCAAAAAAAACACTTGAAAGCAATTAGCCTTGATTCTGCTTTTTATGCTTTCTGTACCAGAGATATCCCCCTAATGCGAGGAAACCGATTGTTCCCTCAGTTTCAAAAGGAATGGGTTGATGAAGTTCGTCTGGAACATCAACAAATTGACTAATATCCGCAGCAGACAAAAATGCACCATTGATATCGGCACCACCATCTGTTGATCGGAGGATAATCCCGAAGACTGGTTCGCCACTGGTTAAGCCAAAATCTTCGCTAAGGTCTAAACCGATAACACCAACCTCTTGAAAATTACCAATTTCTCGGGTTCTGATATTGATACCTGTATCTGCATAGTTATTACTTTCTTCGCTAAACTGAAGACGATTATTCATCGCATCCTCAAAAAACTCTGGACTTTCAAATGTTCCACCTCTGATTAATTCAATCTCGATATCACCATCATTAAGTCCGCGCTCAAAAATGACAAGTTCAGGGAATTGATCATTCCCATTATCGTTATCCACAATACCTTGAGTAAAGGTGATTTGCAGTTCATATTGTTGAGTGCCTTCGCCGTCTGCAATTTCGGTTAAACTTCTGCTGCTTAAAGCCGATAATAAAGCAATATCTTGAGTAAAAGCGCTGGTCACTTCTTGATCTGTGGTAATGTCAAGCCCTACTTTTGCAAAGTTATCAGGATCGCCATCACTATTATCATCATTAATTCCAGACTCACCATTGACGTTAGCGTCTGAATCATCCTCACGACCACTCAATACAGTAAGCCGTGCCACTGCTGCAAAATTAGCAGCGCCAGGAATCACTGCATTGCCACTATCAAAGCTGAGACTCTCTAAAAAGATGTCATCTGTGAAATTGCTTCCAGTTGGGTCATCGCTAGCAGTAATAGCTGAATCATTGCTTCCTGAAAGATTGGAAACACGGATGCTGTCAAAATTTGCAACTGCATTAGCAGGTAGCATTAACCCCATAATTGCACTAAATACAGCAAATCGGGCAATATATCGGAAATTGTTCATTCTTTCAATCCTTTTTTGATGCTTTCCAAAAAAATGCAAGGTTTTGCATGAGTCTTAAGATATCATAAAGATTTTGAGTTTGCAAGGAATTTCCGTGAGAACACACTTGACACCAATGAATAAACTGGTCGAGTGCTTACTCTAACTCCAGCATTTCTTGTTGGACTTGTTGCTTGAGGTCTGGATTTGATTTGACCTCACTGGTAATATTGTTAAATTCCGATACTGTTAAGCCTTTTTCTTCCACGATCGCCTTGGACTCATTACAATAGTTAATGATCAGCGATCGCGCTTGTGGATTGAGGTTTTCATAGCTCTCAGCGCGATCGCAAGCAATCATTGGAATCTTTTCGGAATCAAGAATCCTCTGTAGTTCGCGAAATGTTTTTTGACGTAGAGGTTCGATAGCGAGAATTGCTTGAGCGTAACTTTCTAGCTGCTGCTCACTGAATTCTTGCGCTTGGGCGATCGCGCTCATCCTAATTAAAGTAACATTGAAAGATTGATTAAGCACTATCTCTAACCCATTGAAAGCAAGCCAAATCGTGCTAGTCATCAAAGTCATTTTAATGAAATTTCGACAATAGAAAAATATCATAGTGCTTCCTGTGTTAATGGGTGTTTTTTGTGAGTAATGATCCCCCCAACCCTCCTTTTTAAAGGGAGGCTTTAGATTGATCGGTCAGTGTAGAAGTTTTGTTCATCTCTCATATAGCAGTTCTAATTCTTAATGTAAAAAGTTGATTACTTCCCCACTCTTAAAAGGGGTTAGGGAGGATTACCCTTTCAAGGGGGGTTAGGGGAGAAACCATCTCACTTATAACTCATTCGAGATTGCTATATTAGGTTTGGGAGGTTAGACGATGATTAAATGGAAAGGTTTCATTATTCAGTGGCTATAAAAATCTGACAGAGTTGAATAACTTTAGTTTGGAGAGTGGTGATTGTCTCTCTTCCTCGCTTGAGGTCAGCTTCTAATTTTAAGAGAATTGGAAACGAGCTTAAAAACTGGTCTAAGGAAATTGATTGTACCTCTTGACGCAGAAAATAAACTCGTTTTGGGTTATTAATTTCTGCAGTTTTAGCAATCACTTGATTATCTCTTTCTCCTTTTTCGAGCATCAACTTGATCCAAAACCAAGTCCGAAATTGTCCGACTAAAACAGCAACAATTTTCAAAGCTGGTTCATTGCGATTTAACAAATCAGCAACTAACTGGAGTGCTTTGTTGGTGTCGCCACTACGGATCGCTGTTGCTAATTGTAAACTATTGTGGGTATTAGCACTCACCAATTGCGCGATCGCCTGTTCATCGATCGCCCCTGATTTTTCTAATCCGTACAAAGACAGTTTTTCTAATTCTTGAGCCAACAACCGCGTATCATTTCCCACTGCTTCTGCTAACTGTGTTTTAGCGGTTTGTGTCAGCTTTACCCCTTTTTCGCCCGCAATGGTTTCCACTTGTTTTAACAACTCTTCTGTTTTCCAAGGAGGAATCGTCCCAAATTCCTTGATGGTGGCATATTTTTTAAGTAACTTGGTTGACTTCAAGCGCCCATCAGGTTTTTTTTGGCTGGTGAGTAGCAAATGAGAAGTGTTGGGGATTTGAGGAAATGTGCGCTCTAACTGCGATAATATCGCCTCTGAGCAGTGTTGAGCAAGGGTAGTCTCTGAAAGCCAGACAAGGCGCTCTCCTGCGCCAAATGGAGGCGTTAACGCTTGAGACAGCGCTTGCGCGATCGCCTCGGGGTCGTCTCCAGAAATGATGTCTTCATTAAACTCTTTCCACAGTGGATCAACCACCTTGTTTCGTAAAGCTGTGATCGCCTGAGTTAAGCGATATTCATCTTCTCCAGAAAAAAAGTAAACTGGCATAATTGAAATGATGTTTTTTGTTGATTTTTCCTTTATTGTGGTTGTATAAGGGTTATAGGAGAGATAGAAGCCTTGGACGAAGCGTATCAAAAGTATGTAGAACAAGTGGGACGGTTATCGCAACCCGCTTTGTATCCGACACAACTGAAAAATATTCAGGAGTCCCCTAAATTCCAACGGGATGAATCTGGACAGGTAGAAGCGCGGTCATTTCCTGGCTATAGCGTTGTCACACCGCCATATCAAGATGATGCGAGCAATGAGGAATTTTATCATCACCTTGCTCAAACACAAAAACGCTTAATCAGTCAGTTACCCCAAGACTTTATTTTACCTGTTCCTGTTTCCAGTTTTCATTTAACTTTAGCAGATTTAATTTGGGGAGACGAATTTCAATCTGCGGTTGAAAAAAATCCCGATTTTGAAAGTCAACTGCGGAGTCAAATTACTGAGAGTTTTGAACAGTATCAGCAGGAAAATTATGTTTCTAAACCATTACAGTGGCAATTATTAGGATTAATTATTCGTCCCCGCGCGATCGTAGTTGGATTGTTGCCCAAAGAAGAAAATTCTTATCAGCAATTAATTCATTTACGTCGCGCAATTTATCAAAATAAAGGCTTACTTGCTTTAGGATTAGAGCAACATTATCATTTCCTCGCTCATGTGACTTTGGGGTATTTTGGAGAAGTTCCAAAAGAATCGGAACGAGATCAGATTTGTACAATTTTAACCGCAATTAACGACCAATGGCTAGAAGCTGATCCGAAACTTATAACCATCGATCGCGCTGAATTAAGACGATTTTCCGACATGACTTCTTTTACTCGCGAACCTGATTATCCCGCCATTACCTTTGGAGGAAGCAACTAACAATTAATAATGAATAATGAATTATTCGCTCATGGTTTATGGTGCTTCGCCCGTTGCTTTCCCCTGCATTGTTCCCGTGTTAACTACCACAAATGGTATCCCGAAGAACAACGAACTAAGAACTAAGAACAAATTGATGGAACAACAAACATCTCTAAATCATCCCATTATTGAAGAAAGTTTTGCAATTATCGATCGAGAGGTGGGGGAACATTCATATTCCCAAAAAGAATATCAAGTCATTCGTCGGGTGATTCACGCGACGGCTGATTTTGGATTTTTAAATCTCTTGACTTTTAGCGATCGCGTCCTTGAAAATGGGATGATAGCCTTGAAAGCAAAAACACCGATTATTGTCGATGTGGGAATGGTTAAACAAGGGATTCAAGGAATGGTTCAGAAAACTTTTCAAAATCCTATTATTTGCGCTTTAGAAAAGGTGAAAACTGTTCCTGTAGGAAACACTCGCACAGCAACAGGAATCCTCAATTGTTTCGCTGAATATCCCCAAGGAATCTATGTGATTGGAAATGCGCCAACCGCTTTATTATCCCTCTGTAAAACTATTAAAAATGGGATGACAGCGCCCAGTTTAATCATTGGCGCACCTGTGGGGTTTGTATCAGTAATTGAATCTAAAAATGCACTCTCTGAGATAAATGTTCCTAAAATTATTGTCCAAGGAAGAAAAGGCGGATCAAGTGTCGCAGCAGCGATAATTAATGCTTTATTGGTGTTAAGTTATGAGGAAACATGAGCAAACATTCACAGATTCATGTCGTGGGAATTGGCTTAAATGGCAAAGCAGGATTAACAGAAACGGTTAGAGAAATTGTAAAGCAAGCAACGGTTTTAGTGGGGAGTCAGCGCCAATTAAGTTACTTTTCGGATCAAGCATCAAAACAGATTCCTTTAACAAATTTTCAAGCAGCGATCGCGCTGATTAAATCCTATCTCAATGGTTCAGAAACAATTGTTATTTTAGCCAGTGGCGATCCTTTATTTTTCGGTTTTGGTCGCTTTCTCTTAGAACAATTTCCCCCTCATCAGTTAACCTTTTATCCTCATTTATCCTCCCTTCAAATTGCCTTTAATCGGATCAAAATTCCTTGGCAGGATGCAACCTTCATTAGCGCACATGGACGCAGTACAGAAGCGTTAATTAAAGCGTTACAGCGAGGAGAGGAAAAGATTGGAATTCTCACCGATTATCAAAATAATCCCAGCGCGATCGCGCAGTTAATCACAGCCCTTGATTTACCCTTTTCTTATCATATCTGGGTTTGTGAGAATTTAGAAAGTTATGAAGAAAGCTGTCAATGTTTTGATTTAGAAACAATTAAAGCAATTCAATTTTCAGCCCTCAATGTGGTGATTTTAATTCGCAAAGAATCTCCTGTTCCTAACTTAGAAACCTTACCTCAGTTTGGCTTATCTGATGAAGTTTTCTTAACCTATCGCGATCGACCTGGGTTAATGACCAAACGAGAAATTAGACCTTTAATCTTAGCAGAACTTGCCTTAAAACCTCAACAAATTATTTGGGATATTGGCGCAGGAACAGGCGCTGTCTCGATCGAGATTGCTCGTTTATTTCCGACAACTCAGGTTTATGCGATCGAAAAAACAGCAATGGGAGCATCTTTAATTCAAAAAAATTGTCAGCGCTTAAACGTCCAAAATGTTACGGTAATTGAAGGAAAAGCACCTGATCATTTGCCTAATTCTGCACCACCAGAACGAGTTTTTATTGGGGGAACAGGAGGCAATTTAAACGAGATTTTAGACGCTTGTGCTGATCAATTAGTAGCTGACGGAAAGATTGTTTTTGCTTTAGCCACCTTAGAACATTTAGAACAAGCTAGACAATGGATCAGGGAACAGGGATGGCGCGATCGCGCTCTACAGGTACAAATTGCGCGATCGATTCCCGTTGCTCACCTCACTCGTTTTTCCCCCTTAAATCCTGTAACAATCCTCACTGCATTCAAAAATATTAAGCACAAGTAGGGTGGGCATTGCCCACCTTAACTCATCCCAAAACTTGGGAGTCAAGGAAGAAGAAAAAGTTATTGATTGCGACGAGTATTCATCTCACGGGCTAAATCGAGAAACTGACTCATATTGACCCCTGGACGGCGACGAGGAGTCGTCGCTTGCGGAATTAAATAAGTGGGAGCGAACGTTTCTCCTCTTAACTCCTCCATTTGGGGCTGACCATTATTTTGAGCCATTACTGGAGGCTGAGGGGAGGAAACTGGTGCAGGTTCAGACTGAGCGTCTTGCTCCTCTTTCGCTTCTTTTACCTCAGTTTCGCTTGATTTCCCTTGGTCTTCTTCTAACTCTGCGTAATAATTTTCTTTACCACCAAATAAATTTTTAATTATGCCAACCATGAACAATAACTCCTAAATGATTCTGACGATTGATCACCGTTTACTAGCATATCTGAAGAGGGGAACACAAGTTTAAGCAAGACAGCAAGAAATTTTTCTAGATGCTTCATTTCCAAAAAGCAGATTGATGTGTTACACTGATAAAGGTCTGTAAAAAAACTGGTGGCATCTTCGCGGATGTGGTGGAATTGGTAGACACGCACGCTTGAGGGGCGTGTGGCTCACGCCTTGCGAGTTCGAGTCTCGCCATCCGCA
>CAYXDG010000069.1:0-16999 GCA_964463655.1 uncultured Dactylococcopsis sp. | reverse complement strand
GGGTTTTAAACCCATTTTTTTGATAAAAAATCGTTTTTCGTTATAACTGATCAAAACGACCTATTTTCAAATCAAACCATCTCCATGATATCGCTTAAAACTTCAGCCTCTTACCTTGATCAAGGTCTGAATGAATTACGCTGTTTTTCAAACTTGAGAAAAATTTATGGTTAAACAATCTAAACGTTCAAACAACATAGAAGAAGAACTGCTCGAAGAATCAACAGAACGTTATCCAGGAGACACCAACTTCCAAAAATGGGGATTTGACCTTCATCCCCAAGTAGCACCCATCTCTGGGGGTTTGGTACTCCTATTTATTGTCCTCACCCTAGCGTTCAAAGAACAAGCATCAGCAGTGTTTGAAACCACTCTCAATGGCATTGCTACCTATGGTGGTTGGTTTTATATCCTCGCTGCCAACATCTTTTTAGGGGTGGTTTTAATTTTTGCCTTCAGTGATTATGGCAGAATCCGTCTGGGGGGGCAAGATGCAAGGCCTGAATTTTCCACTTTCGCTTGGTTTGCTATGCTCCTCAGCGCAGGGATGGGCATTGGCTTGATGTTTTGGAGCGTGGGAGAACCCATGTTTCACTTTATCAGTCCTCCCCCCATCTTTGGCTCAGAAGGAAGGACTCCTGATGCAGCCAGCACCGCAATGACCCTAACCTTTTATCACTGGGGACTCCATCCTTGGGGACTTTACGCCCTTGTTGGACTCGGACTTGCCTTCTTTGCCTTTAATCGCGGACTCCCGTTGACCATGCGTTCCGTCTTTTACCCCCTCCTCGGCGAAAGAATTTATGAGTGGCCCGGTCACATCATTGATATTCTTGCCGTTGTTGCTGACTTATTTGGCTTGGCAACCTCTCTCGGGTTAGGGGTGCAACAGGTGGCAGCAGGACTCAGTTTTCTAATTCCTGCTATTCCCTCTGAAATTCCGACACAGGTTACCTTGATTGCGATTATTACAGGATTTGCCACCCTTTCTGTCATGGCGGGTCTAGATGGCGGTGTGCGACGACTCAGCGAGTGGAATCTTTATCTCGCTGCCATTTTTATGTTCTTCATTCTCGTTTTTGGCCCCACGCTCTTTATTTTTGACACCTTTGTTCAAAATATTGGCAACTATATTGCCCGTTTCCCCATGCTCAGTTTTTGGACAGAGTCTTTTAGCTCTGGAGAAGGCGGTTGGCAAAATACCTGGACAGTCTTTTACTGGGGTTGGTGGATTTCTTGGTCTCCGTTTGTGGGAATGTTTATTGCACGGGTTTCGAGAGGACGTACCATCCGAGAATTTGTGATAGGGGTTTTAATCGCTCCCACTCTGCTCTCTTTTCTCTGGCTTTCCACAATGGGGGGAACTGCCCTGAATCTACAACTGACCAATACTGCTGATATCGCGGGAGCAGTGGAAGAAAATGTCGCCACTGCTATGTTTTTTATGCTCGATAACTTGCCTTTAACCGCAATCAGTTCCATTGTTGGGATTCTCTTGGTTACGATTTTCTTTGTGACTTCTTCTGATTCTGGCTCTCTAGTTGTGGATAATTTAACTTCTGGTGGTAAACTTGATTCTCCCGTCCCGCAACGAGTCTTCTGGGCTGTGATGGAAGGGGTTGTTGCTGCGGTTTTACTCCTTGGCGGAGGGCTCACGGCTTTACAAACGGCTGCGATCGCAACAGGTTTACCTTTTGCACTGGTGCTGTTGATTATGTGCTATAGCCTCAATCAAGGGTTGAGCAAAGAGTTACAAGAATTGGAAATGGCAGAATTGCGCGAAGCCGAAGCAAAACGAGAAGAAAAAATTGCCATGATCATGTCTTCTCGCCAACGCGCTCAGTTTGCTCAGGATGAATAGTCATCGCAATGACCAGTAAGTAAGGGTGAACGGCTCTTTGACAGGCTCAGAGTAACGCCGTTCGCTCGTACCCAATGATCATGATTGAATGTCTCTGGAGACAAGGAGATGGGAGATGGGAAATAACCAATAACCAATAACCAATAACCAATAACCAATAACGAATGTGAGAAGATTATGTATCGTAAAATCCTTGTTCCCCTAGATGGGTCAAAAACAGCCGAAGCAATTATTCCTCATGTTGCTAATTTAGCGAAGCATAATGAGGCGGTGGTCTATTTTGCTCAAGTGATTGAACCAGCTACTCGTAGTGGAATTATTAATATCGATCGAGAGCAAGAAGTTACTTTTAAGCCACAAAAAATTGATCAAGCGAAAACTTATTTACAAGGTTGGCAAGAAAAATTTGTCCAAGATGGCTTGTCAGCAGAAATCTTGCTCTTGCGAGGAGTGGCAGTGGATGCGATTCTTAACGCGATCGATGAGATAAATATTGATTTGCTTGGTATTACCAGTCAAGGTCGTTCTGGCTTAAAAGAAGTGATCTATGGCAGTGTGAGCGCTGCTTTATTAAATCGGGCTTCTTGTCCGCTTTTGATTGCTCGTTCTGACACAAAAACCCGTTTAAACACCAACAATCGCATTTTAGTCCCGATCGATGGCTCTCAAGAGTCTGAGCAAATCTTACCTCATGTTCAGCACATTGCTCGACTTTATGAGGCAAGAATTATCTTGGTGCGGGTGATCCGCAGTGGGAATCATCGCGCTGCGTTTGTCAATTTAAACAAAGAAATTCAAGAAGAGATTGTCCCAGAACATCTGTTAAGTCAGTTAGGCAAACATCAGGAGTTAGACCGCATTAAAACTGCCAAAAATTACCTCTTAAATTGGAGAAACAAATTCCAAGAGCATGACTATGATGTGGAGGTGAACTTGCTTTACGGTCGCCCCATTGATAGCATTATTGCAGTTGCTGAAAAAAGTCAGCCTGATTTGATTGCGATGACCAGCAGCGCGAAAGCCGGGTTCGAGCAGTTGGTATATGGCAGCGTTGCTTCTGGCTTGTTGAGTCGTTTGGCTCGTCCGATGTTAGTTGTTCATACCAGTGAAGTTCCTGTGAGAAACTTTGCTTGAAGCAGTAGAAGGACGATCGCCCATCGGTAGGGGGACTTCTGTTAAGCGTGGGAGTGAATCAAGAATGTTTGAGCAATCCCTTGAAAATAACGCTTCCACGCTTCTCTAAGAGTTACTCTTTCAGCACTCTCAACACACTAGGAATTTTAATTTGATCAATGGCTTTTAAGTGAGAAATTTCAGCTAACGCCTGGCGGAAATTTTCTTCTTTAACGTTATGGGTGATGACGACAATTTCTGCTAAACCCTGGTTAAAATCAATTTGTACGATCGATTCTAAACTAACATTATGATTCCCAAAACAAGTTCCTAAATTTCCAATCACCCCTGGGCGATCAACGCAAGTGATGCGAGCATAGAAGCGGGTGACTAATTCTTGAATCGGAACTAATTCGCAACTCTGGTGTTGAGTGATTTTCAGAAGCGGGTTAACCGTCTTTCCTGTTTTCATCATTGCTGCGATGTTCATGAGATCAGATACAACCGCGCTAGCAGTTGCACCACCACCCGCGCCAGGGCCATAGAACATCACTTGCCCGATCGGGTCACCTTCGACTAAAATAGCGTTATTCACACTATCGACACTAGCAAGGGGATGATCTTGCGGAACGAAGGTGGGATGCACTCTCACTTGTAAGCCTGTTTGGTCTTTTTGAGCGATCGCAAGCAATTTAATTTCAAAACCTAATTGTTTCCCATACTGGATATCGACAACACTAACTTGGCGAATCCCCTCACAAGAAACATCAGCGAGGTTAATTTGTTTCCCAAAAGCTAACGTGGCGAGAATTGTAATTTTATCTGCTGCGTCGTAACCGTCCACATCGGCGCTAGGATCAGCTTCAGCGTAACCCAATGCTTGCGCTTCCGTGAGGACTTCGGAAAAATCGCTTCCTGCTGTCGCCATTTTTGTTAAGATAAAGTTCGTTGTCCCATTAACAATGCCTAAAATGCTGTGGATGCGGTTGACGCTAAGGGCTGCTTGTAAGGGACGAATGATCGGAATTCCACCACCAACGGCTGCTTCCATGAGGACATAAACCCCTGCTTTTTCCGCAGCCGTGTAGATTTCTTCTCCGTAGCGAGAAATAACAGCTTTGTTGGCGGTGACAATGTGCTTTCCGTTGTCAATGGCTTGGAGGATCAGCGATCGCGCTGGTTCTAATCCTCCCATCAATTCAACAACGAGATCAAGATCAGGATCATTGACAATACTCTGTAAATCGGTGGTTAAGACTCCTTCAGGAAACGCCACACCTCGCGATTTATTCAGGGTTTTCACCCCCACTTTTGCGATCGTAATTTCCGAGAGGAGAGGATGACGGGATTCTGGGGAGAGCAAAATTTTTGCGGTTGCTGTTCCCACTGTTCCCAAACCTAACAGACCAATCTTTAAGGCTTCCACCACTTTATCCTTCATTAACCAACGCCAACCTCAATTTTACCGTAAGGTTGGAATTTCTAGGAAGAATTGCGTTTGCGTTCAGCGAGTTTTAAAAAAATCTCTTCCCGCCGTTGTCCTGTTTCTAGTTCATCTAAATCAATAACATCGGGTAACCTTGACCAAGGAATCAGATAAGCCACCGCTAACCCCAGCGCGATTGTCAATCATACAGGCTGTCAAAGTTCAAAGCGCGTTGCTCTAGACATAACTGACATTAGTGAGTGTTGTTTGCAATTGATCAATCAAGCGACGCACTTCAATGGCTGCTTGCGGTTTCCCTTGATGATTGAGGAGGTTGACAGCAATTTCCAAATCTTCGATCGCCATTTGTGTGTGGTTCAATTGATGATATGCAAGTCCTCGGCTAACATAAACGGAAGGATTATCGGGAGAGTATTGCAGGGATTTTGTGAAGTAAAAAATAGCAGTTTGATGTTCCCCTAAGTAGTGGCAAGCACAACCGAGATGATAATGAGTTCGGCTATCATTCTGATCAAGTTTCAGTGCTTTAGTAAAGTCAGCTTTTGCCATTTCATACTGTTGTTTTTCTAGATAAATAATTCCTCGATCATTATAAATTGTGGCTTTTTCCTGCTGATTTAATGATTGAGATTGCAGGGCTTGATTATAATCAGCTAAGGCTTGATCATACTGCGCGATTGGACTCCGTCCATGCTTCGCAAACGCGCTTTGAGCTAATCCTCGATTGTATAGGGCTTGCGGATGTTCGGGAGTTTGCGCTAAAACTTGATTGTAATTTTTAATTGCTTCTGGATAGTTACCACTGCGATAATAAGCTAAACCGCGCCATAAGTAAGCCTGAGTCAGCTTGGGATTTTTTTGCAGTGCTGTGGAACAATCTGCGATCGCGCGATCGTAGTTTTCTAGATTAAGATGAGCAAAACAACGATACTGCTGTGCTTTAATTTCTTCAGGATTGCTATTTAGAATTTCATCAAAAATAGATTGGGCTACTTGATAATTTGCTTGATAAAGCTGTTGTAAACCTGACTCAATCAAATCATCTATTGGACTCGCATTAACAGGTAAACAAATGAAAATTAAACTCAATTGAATCAGAAAAAAACGAAAGCAATTCCGCAAAAATAGTAACATAGTGACTTAAATAAAATTAACGACAAAGAGGTAAAATAAATCTCTAGTAAAATAGCAAGGTGCATTTTCAGTCATACACCCTGCTTACTTAAAAAATTACCATCCTTTTTCAGCTTGGCTTAAAACATACTCAGCCACTGCGTCAATTTGAGATGAATTTAAGCGTCCTCGAAAAGCGGGCATCGCTCGTTTTCCATTCGTCACTTGGTAAACAATCGCTTCTTTAGAATCCATATTATATTTAGCAAGCGCTTCTTTTTTCAGCGTTTTATTTGCCATAATTCGGTTAGTTCCTTTGGCATGGCAAACCGCGCAATTCGCTTGAAAGAGTTGTCCAGCATTCGGGGCAGCGTGAACAGGAGGTGCAATTAAAAAAGAAGAAATTAAAAGGATTAATGCAATTATTTTCTTGATCATGGAGCCAATTCAATGAAATCAACTCCTAAATTATGAGACAGATAAAATAAAAAAGCAAAAGACAAGTTGTCATATTTAATGTTTAAATTAAAAACTTTCCCACCTTGTTAATCAGGTGAGCGCAACACTACGTTTCGTTAAAGCAGGAACAATCAAATTACTTGCCATCCTAGCTCCTGCTATATTTCTCGCAACCGGTCCCACTTGCAACCCAGCATAAGCGCCCATCATAAACAATTCACAGCCTCGCCAACGCAGATGAGAATCTAACACGGGTAAACCGTTGATTACTTGGAGCGGATATCTTTCTCGAAGCAGGGAGAGTAAGGGATATTCCTCCACATTCGTTTGATGACCAGTTCCCAGCCAGATGCGATCGACATTCAACAATTGACCATTATTGCAATGAACTTGCCAATGATTTTCTTGCCAAACCGCTTGTTCAACTTCACAGTAGGGAGGTAGTATCACCTTACCTTGATGCTGTTGTTGCCGTAACTGCGTCATCACACTGGGAGTCATCGAGCCGCCATTTCGTGCTGTTTCCAATAATCGAAAACGCTGATACCAGTCTGTTTCCGCCCAAAATCCCTTGAGATATTTCGGACCGAGCCAACCCGGATCAGTATCAAACAGTTTTTCTTGAAAGTTGCGCCTTGCCATTAAAATCACGGTTGCTCCTTGCTTGGTAGCACCTAGGGCTAAATGTCCACTGGTTAACCCACCACCAACAATTAAAATTCTTTCACCGCACAGATTTAATTTCCGTAAATCAATTTGGCTACTGTGGCACAAGTGATCCCGCAAGTGTAGCGATGACAGTTGTTTTGCCCAATTTGGAATCATCGGTTTTCCCGACCCCACTGCTAAAACCACTCGTCGCGCTGTCAGCGTTTCTCCTGTGGATAGGTGTAATTGAAATTTGCGCTCAAGGGGAACAATACTCATTACCCTTGCAGGATATACTGTATTTTGTAGCTGCCAGTTTTGAATCAAATCTTCGCAAAAGTCCTGAAATAATTGAGTTCCGGGTAAATCATACGGCGGAAAAAATTCATTGCGACGATGTTCGCCAAAATTGCGGAGAGCTTGTGGGTTGGGATGGGGATGATGGGGAGAGGGCGATCGCAGATGGGGAATCTGAAACGCGCCAAACTGATCATACCACTGCTGCATCCACTTCCCAGAGGGATCGAAAACCAGAAAACGACTCCTCATCGACTTTTTCTTCTGTAATAGATGGGTGACAAGGGTTAAGGCTTGTGGTCCCGCGCCAATAATGGCGATATCAATCGAGGTTTTCATGATGACAAAATAGAGGTTTTATTCTAGAATAATAATCATTCTCGAATAAGATACAACATCAGCTATGTTTTTCCAACATCGATCGTCATTTCTTCTCGCGAGTCTCCTCGCTTTGGGTTTAGGAAGAGGTGTTTAGCCATAACCAGTAACCGACGAAGAGGGCTATAGGGATGACATTGTTAATATTTGCTCAACCTTGAAACTGTACCTTAAATTACTGATCACTATCAAACTGATGGTGATTAAGCTGGTTAACAGATAAAACAGTATATTTTTATGAAATGCTTCCATCGAAGTGGTTATCGCAATGGAAGCTATTAACGATAGGGGAATATTCCATAGCCAATACAGACCCATATTTAAAGGGAAATAATGAGTGCCATTGAAAGCGATTGACTGTTTCAGCACTTGTATTTGTAACCAGCCCAAGAAGTACCCCAAGCCAAAGAAGACAAGGAGATTTCCTAAAAACACCAGAAATCTAATCCCCCAATAATTCTGATTACTGAAAGCGGTTATTCCAAAAATAAAATATCCCAACCCTATAGTGATTAGCCATAAACCGGAGACCAGTGTACCGCTAATGATAGTAACAATTCCCCAAGTGTAGGCATTAGCGAGAGTTGAGTTTAATAGTCGCCATTGCACTAAACCTAATAAAATCCAATCTGCACTTACGACCAGGGCAACACATTGAAATAAAAACTCTAAAGAACCCAGTCTAAAAATAATTGCTGGAATCAAAAAAAATAGAGATGAACTAAGAGTCCATAAAAAAACAAAGTTGGACATCACTACCACACTACCAAAGGTTTGCTGAAAAAGTCACTGACAAGAATGATTACATTTTTACACCGCTTCGCGCTTAAATATAGCCCTACGGGTTTCGGTTAGGACATTATGATAACAGTAGCGACCGAGACGGTCGCACTCAAGCGCGACTCCAAACGTCCTAGCGTAACGCTATATTTACAGATTAATAACTGATCCGACACGGGAAAACGATCAGGGAAAAGCTCGCTCTTAATCTGTTCCCTGTTCCCTGCGAAGCACTGAGCGTAATCGAGGTTTTCATGGTGACAAAATAGAGGTTTTATTCTAGAATAATAATCATTCTCGTATAAAATGCAACATCAGCTATGTTTTTCCAACATCGATCGTCATTTCTTCTCGCGAGTCTCCTCGCGTTAGGTTTAGGAAGCTGCAGTTCGACTCCTACCAGTGAATCCCAAGCAACGAATAATGAGACAGCAGAAGCAACATCGGAAGAAGAGTTGCAGATTGTAACCACCTTTTTACCGATGACTCACTTTACTAAAGCAGTGGCGCGCGATCGCGCGGAAGTCACTCAACTATTACCCACCAACACGGGACCTCACGATTATCAAGCCAAACCCACCGATGTCCAAACCATTGCTAATGCGGATGTTTTGGTGAAAAATGGTTTAGAAATGGAAGTCTTTTTAGAGGACATGATCGCTAATGCCAATAATCCCGATCTCATGGTTATTGATACCAGTGAAGGGATCGCAACCATTGCTTATGAAGATGATGACCACGACCATGATCACGACCATGATCACGACCATGACCATGATCACGACCATAAAGAAGAAGGTCACAGCCACGATCATGGCGAATTTGACCCCCACGTATGGCTTGATCCGAAACGCGCTATGGAACAAGTGAAAACCATCCGCGATCGCCTGATTGCAATTGATCCAGAAGGAGAAACCATCTACACTGAGAATGCTTCCGCTTATATCGAAAAACTCAAAGCATTAGATGAAGAGATTTCTGATCAACTGAGTCCTTATGCTGGAGAAACCTTTATTACCTTCCACGACTTCGCCAACTACTTCGCTGAGAGTTATAACTTAGAAGCAGAATTTCTCGTGGATATCCCCGAAGAAAACCCCTCACCCGAAGATGTGAAAACTGTCATCAATACGGTGAAAGCGAAAGGAATTAAAACCCTATTGAGTGAACCGCAAGCGGGAGATAATTCTTTTTCTGCTTTAGCCAAAGACCTGAATGTTAGTGTGAGTGTCTTTGATCCCATTGAAACTGGTAGTTCCGATGCTTTACAACCCGATTATTATCTGGAAGCAATGCGCCAAAATGCTGATAACTTAGTGAGTGGTTTTAAACAGAATAATCAGTCGAGTTTGCTACCACAACAGGAAGATTTGTCACCCGTCGCCTTAACATTTTAGGAGTGGGAAATGTCCCAACCAGTATTAGAAATTCAAGATTTAACGGTGTATCGGGGAAATACTCCTGCTGTGGAACAAGTTTCTCTGACTTTAAGCGCAGCCACTGACACAGCAATTATTGGTCCCAATGGGGCTGGAAAAAGTACGCTAATCCAGTCTATTTTGGGGATTTTACCGCGTCATCGGGGGGAAGTGTTTATTTTAGGACATCCCCTCACTCGCAAGGGAAAGTTAGATCAACAAGTGCGTCAACAAGTGGCGTATCTTCCTCAGAATTTTCTGTTCGATCGACGGATTCCGATTCAAGTAGAAGAGTTTGTGGCGTTGGGTTGGCATCGTTTAGGTGTCCAATTTCCTTGGTCGCATCAAAAACAATGTCGCCTTGCTGTAACAGAAGCCTTAAGGCGAGTTGAGGGGCTTTTTCTTCGTCATAAACCGATTAGTCAGCTTTCTGGAGGAGAAACGAAGCGGGTGTTACTTGCTTATTGTTTAGTACGCCCACGACGCTTGTTAATTTTAGATGAAGCCCCCGCTGGTTTAGATGTTCGCAGTGAATCGGACTTTTATCAGTTACTGTATGAACTGAAAAAAGAACAGGGCTGGGCAATTTTACAGATTTCTCATGATCTCGATATGGTGAGACGACACTGCGATCGCGTGATTTGTTTTAATCGCAAAATCTTGTGTCAAGGTTCTCCTGAATCGGCGCTATCTTCAGAAAATCTCGCTTTGGCTTATGGAGAAGAGTATGTCCGTTATCAACATTCTTGTAGGGATTAAACTTGCGCTACATACCGATCCCCCCTTCGTCCCCCTTACTAAGGGGGGTTGGGGGGATAAGACTTTTTTAGAAATGGTATAACTAATGATTTTAGAAACCGAAATCACTCGAACTTTAGAGTTATTAGAATTTCCCTTCATGCAAAGGGCTTTAATCGGAGGGATTCTCACAGGGTTAATGGGAGGAATCCTCGGCAGTTTCACTATTTTAAGACAGTTATCCTTTTTTAGTGATGCTTTAGGACATTCAGCACTTTTAGGGATTAGTTTGGGGTTACTCTTAGGGTTGAATCCCTCTCTCGTTTTGTTACCCTTTGCTGTTGTTTTTGCCTTTGGTATCGCCTACCTTTTACAACAGACAGAACTCTGGACTGATGCGTTACTGAATATTGTCTATTCCTCTTCTTTAGCAATAGGGATTATCATTCTCAGTTTTGTTGACCAGTACAAAGGAAGCATTGATAGTCTGCTCTTTGGGGATATTCTCGCGGTGGGAGAAGGAGATTTAATGTTAGGGGGTTTCCTCTTACTGCTCTGTATTGGCTTTATTGGTTTGACGTTACGGACTCAACTATTACTGACGTTAAATGAACCCCTCGCGATCGCGCAAGGCATTTCCGTTTCTCTTCATCGTACCTTATTTATTGTTCTCCTCTCCTTAGTTGTCGCGGTTTCCATCAAAGCAGTAGGGGTTTTACTCGTGAGTGCGTTTGTGGTGATTCCCGCTTGTACAGCACGATTGTTGAGTCGGGGTTTTAGCCGTTATGTGTTGTTTTCTGCCAGTTTTGGGGTGTTGTGTTCTGTTTTGGGCATTATTCTCTCTGCGCTGTTTGATTTACCTTCGGGTCCGAGTATTGTTGCGACTCAGTTTGGTGTCTTTTTGAGCGCGGTTGGACTGAGAAATAGATATGCTTGATAAATTCAATGATTACCATGTAAAACTCTAATCGTTTCCTTGCTATAGAATGATTGCTTTTTGGCAATTTTCATTTACAATTATTTACATAGTTCACACTAAACTACACTTTTAAGTTATCAAGAGGTCATTATGGAAGAAAATCGTAACGATTGGAAGTTTGGTTTCAACACTTCTGCGGAAAACTGGAATGGTCGTCTAGCCATGATTGGCTTTGTCGCAGCCATCCTAATCGAACTTTTTAGCGGTAAAGGAGTGCTTCACTTTTGGGGACTTCTGTAAATAATTAACTTGTTATAAGTTATACCAAAGTGCTGGGTAAGTATGTATTTACCCAGCTTTTCCATCTTTGATGGGACTTATGAGGTGAAAGAGGAACTGTTCCCAAGACTCAAGTCAGCAACAACATTATTTTGATCGCTTTAGCAAAATGGTATTACCCAAAGATGATATTTTAAAGGGAGTCGAAAATCGCGAAGAAATGACCCGTGTCATTGATATTGCCGAGCAAGCTATTAAGACATGGGAAGTCACTTGTACTGATTTTCTCTCTCCTCCTGTCGCTTTAGAAGCGAAAGAAAAGTTTTCTCCCCTTGTTGATCTTGAGTTTATCGTTTGGGGAGGCTATCCGCAAGCTGAACGCACCCGTATGGCGATCGCCCGTGCAGAATTACCTTTAGACGAATCACAAGTTCCCATTTCGGCGCTAGATGTTGCGGGAAACTTTCTCTTTGATACCGCTAACCATCGCGACTTTTTGGGCGCGATTTTAGGCACAGGGGTTGTCCGAGGGAAAATTGGTGATATCATTGTTTTGGGGGAACGTGGGGCGCAAATTTTAGTTGATCCGCAACTGGTACAGTTTTTAGAAGCCAACTTAACTCAAGTGCGATCGGTGCCTGTGAAAGCTCATGAAATTGCCCGAGAAGAGCTTAAAATTCGTTCTCCGAAAAAGAAAGAAATGACCACCGTTGAGGCTTCTATGCGCTTAGATGCGGTCGCTTCTGCTGCCTTTGGAATGTCTCGGAGTAAAATGGCAAGTGCCATTACACAAGGAGATGTGCGAGTTAACTGGAAACCTGTTAGTCAGCCCAGTTATGCTTTGCAACAGGGAGATTTAATCGCAGTTCAAGGGAAAGGACGCGCGGAAGTGGGAGAAGTCTCGATAACCAAAAAACAGCGCTATCGGGTTCAACTGACACGATATCTCTAGGTTAAGAAGTGTTATATTAGCCAGAAATAAGGTTTAAAGACTTGGTGATGGAAACACGGATGGGAGATGCAGTAATTGACGTTCGGAATCTAACAGTTGAGTTTTTCCCAGAAGACCAGCATTTAATTGCAGTCAAAGGGATTGATTTTAAAATTCCTCAAGGCGAGACCCTTGGTTTAGTAGGAGAATCAGGGTCTGGGAAATCTGTCACGGCTTTGGCGCTGATGGGATTGATATCACCTCCTGGTAAGGTTAGCGCTGGCGAGATTTACTTCCAAGACAGTGATGCTGAATCGCCCGTTGATCTGCTTAGCCTCTCAGAAGCACAACGGCGGGAATATCGCGGTGGGAAAATTGCTATGATTTTCCAAGAACCGATGAGTTCCCTTAATCCAGTTTATACCATTGGGTTTCAGATTACTGAAGCAATTCGCCAACATCAAGAGGTTTCTGCTAGTGAAGCCAGACGACAGGCGATCGCAAGGTTACAGGAAGTGAAACTCCTCCCCTGTGATAAACAGCTACGAGAAGACTATCTCCTAGAAGATAATACCCTTGATGCAGCAGAAGTCGATCGTCGCATCAATGAACAAAAACGAGCATTTTTAGAAAGATATCCTCACCAACTCTCTGGGGGACAATTGCAACGAGTCATGATTGCGATCGCGATTTCTTGTAATCCTTCCCTATTGATTGCAGATGAACCCACAACCGCCCTTGATGTTACTGTCCAGAAGACTATTTTAGACCTCCTGCGAGACTTGTGTCAAGCGCGAGGAATGTCCATGTTTTTTATTACCCATGACCTCGGCGTAGTTGCGGAAACAGCCGATCGAGTCGCTGTAATGTATCAAGGAGAGATTGTTGAGTCGGGAGACATTCACAGCATTTTTAGCAACCCGCAACATCCCTATACCAAAGGGTTACTCGCTTGTCGTCCTCGCCTCGACCAAACCTTAACTTATCTTCCCACGATCAGCGATTTTTTAGCAACAGAAGGGGAGTTAAACCTCCAGCAACTTCCTATCCAAGAAAGCGGCAATAGCACAACCCCAACCCGACACACTTTGTTAGCTGTAGAAAAGCTACAAGTAGGGTTTCCGTTAAGAGGAATCTTTGGACAACCTAAGCGCTATTTTATGGCGGTCAATGGCATTTCCTTTAAGGTTTATCGTGGAGAAACATTGGGGTTAGTCGGTGAGTCTGGCTGCGGAAAATCAACCTTAGCGAGAACAATTTTGAAGCTCGTTTCTCCTTTACATGGAGATATTTATTTTAACAATGAAAAGATTACCCATTGGCAAGGAAGACGTTTGCGCCGTCTCCGTCGTCAGATGCAAATTGTCTTTCAAAACCCCTTTAATTCTCTCAATCCTCGCCTCACAATTGGAAGAACGATTATTGAACCGTTAACCATTCATAAACAGTATAAAAGCGATCGTGAACGGAAAGATAGAGTCGCTTATTTGTTAGAAAGAGTGGGGCTGAGTGTGAAGGATATAAAACGCTATCCTCATGAATTTTCGGGTGGACAACGACAACGGATTTGTATTGCTCGCGCTCTTGCTCTTAATCCTGAGTTTATCATCTGTGATGAGTCGGTTTCTGCATTAGATGTTTCTGTCCAAGCGCAAGTTTTAAACTTATTAAAAGAGTTACAGCACGAATTTAATTTAACCTATATTTTTATTTCTCATGATTTGAGTGTGGTAAAATTTATCAGCGATCGCGTGATGGTAATGAATCAAGGAAAAATTGTAGAAATTGACAGTGCAGAAAACATTTATCAAGCGCCGAAAACCGACTACACTCGCAAATTAATTGACGCAATTCCAACCATTGAGAAGCAATTAACTATTAATAATTAATCTGATATTCTGGCTGTCTAAAGCCAGTTTCCCACTATTACAAACGCAGACCAATAATAAGGGTGAGAAAATCTTTCATCCGCTAAAGCTCGCAATTAAGCGCGACGGAAAGCCTCAGATTTAGTAATTTCAGAGTTAGTTAATTCTTGATAAAAGTTACTCATTAAAATAGAAGTCGCTTTTCTTGTTCTTGTAAACTTTTTGGTTTTACTAACTGTAAACTAGGCGCAAAAGCAATGTGATAACCCTTTTCAATCACATCGCTTTCAAGGTTGTTGATGATGTCTTGACGAAGGGTAGAGTTTTCAGCGCCAAGGGTATTATCGGGGATAATTTGAGCAACTGTAGGCGTACTAACGAGAGGAAGGGTTGCAGTGCAGTTAATAGGGTCAGGAATGAATATTTCATGAGGAGAAATTAACGATACTAATGAGTGTCCACAGCGATCGAAATTAAGTTTATAGTAATCCCATAAGTGATCCCTCAATAATGGGGGGCTTCCATGAGTCAATTTTTTACGAATGATCTAGAACTTCTAGAGATGATTGGCTTTCACAATGCCATCATTTTTCTAGATTAAATGAGCAGTTTTGGGAAGAGTCCCACAACTAGGCTATGCTAAATTCATGGGAATGTCAACTGTTTTGTGTTAAATTAAATTAATCGATTGACCTTGCTTTGTTGAATTTTTTTTTCTTTTTCTACTGTTTATGTTTACCGATCAACTAGCTTTGCCCATAGACAGCGATCGCGTTTTACAATACGATCAGATTCTGATTGTTGCTGGCATGACTTGGACTGATTATGAAAAGTTTGATGCAATTGAATATCTAGGTTATCGGGTTTCTTATTTGAAGGGAGTCATTACGATTGTGTCCCCAAGTTCTAATCATGAGACCATCGCTGAGGTCATTAATTATTTAGTCGTTGCTTATTGCCGTCAATACAATTTACTTTACTTTCCCATGCGTTCAACTACTTTGAAAAAACCACCGCTAGCTGGCAAAGAACCCGATGTCAGTTTTGCTTTTCAAACTAAGAAATCTCTGCCAGACTTGGCGATCGAGGTGGTTTACTCCAGTGGGGGAATTCTCGATTTAGAAAAGTATAAATACTTGGGAGTAAAAGAAGTTTGGTTTTGGCAAAACAATCAGATAAAATTTTATAAATTACGGGATTCTGATTATGTTGAACTTCAAATGAGCGATTGCTTGTCTAAACTATCTCCTGATTTTTTAGTTCGGTTTGTTAATCGCGGACTAACGGAAAGTCCATTAATGATTGAAGCAGATTTTATTAAGGAATTGAAATAATTGGTTATTGGTTATATCTTACGGTGGGCATTGCCCACCCTACTGGGTTGCCTAGAATGGGGTGTAGTTGACAGAAAAATACACGCCGTCTTTTTGTAAAGTCCGATCGCCCTGCTCAATATCTGTAAGCGGAATGCCATAATCAAGACGGGCGTTCAACTGGTTTCCCATCTGCCAATTTAATCCTAAACCTAAACCCACCAGAGAGTTGGGATAATGTTCCGTTGCGAGAATTCAATGGGAAACTGTAACTGCTATCAAAGGAATCACTGCCATCGGTGTTGGTATAAGCTAAGAATGCGCGATCGCCAAAACCGAATAGGTTGCCATGATTAAGACTAATTCCCATTTTTTTGATAAGTTTTTACAACCACTTGACAACTCCTACCACGAATGATGTTTATTTGACTATTCACTCACATCAAAATAATGATAAAGTACCGAGTCTGCTGTGCCAAAGTGACAAAACGAGAGCTTTCAGCTTACACTAGAAATATTTAATAAAACTTAATATTGACAAACATGGCAGGAAATCAAACAGTCTTAGCAACCGTTTCTGGAACATACTGGCAATGGCGCGACCAAAAGATATATTATGTGGAAGCAGGAGAAAGCTCGGCTAACAATCCTCCGCTTTTACTGATTCATGGGTTTGGCGCTTCTACTGACCACTGGCGGAAAAATATTGCACAATTACAGAATCATTTCCCAGTTTACGCGATCGACCTGTTGGGGTTTGGACGCTCCAGCAAGCCTGATTGGGTTTATAGTGGGAAACTATGGGAAGAGCAACTCACAGACTTTATTCAAGAGGTAATCGGTCAACCTGTGGTTATTGCGGGGAACTCTTTAGGCGGTTATGCGTCTTTATGTGTTGGCGCAAATCATCCTAACTTAGTCCGAGGTGTCGTGCTACTCAATAGCGCTGGCCCCTTTTCTGATCCAGAAAAAGATCAGGAAACTGAAAAAAAATTAACCCTCAAAGAAAGATTTCAAAAAGCAGTTCGATCGATTTTACTACAGCCTTGGAGTAGTTTTTTACTGTTTCAATATGTCCGTCGCAAGTCCATGATTCGACGCACTTTGAACCAAGTTTATTTAGATAAAAGCGCTGTAACTGACCAGTTAGTTGAAGATATTTATCGTCCTTCATGCGATCGCGGTGCCGCAAAAGTGTTTGCATCTGTCTTCAAAAGTCCCAAAGGGGATCAAGTAGATGAATTATTACAACGCTTAGAAGCCCCCTTATTGTTATTGTGGGGAGAAGGCGATCCGTGGATGGATACCAAAGCGCGATCGAGTAAATTTCATCAGTATTATTCTCAAATTACTGAACATTTTCTCAACGCTGGACACTGTCCCCATGATGAAATTCCTGAACAGGTCAACGCCAAAATCAAACAATGGGTTGAACAA
>CAYXDG010000068.1:0-18911 GCA_964463655.1 uncultured Dactylococcopsis sp. | reverse complement strand
CCATTGTGATTGTGACCCACAATATGCAACAAGCATCACGGGTGTCCGATCGAACCGCCTTTTTTAATGCGAAGGCGACCGAAAAAGGAAAGCAAGGATATTTGGTGGAATACGACGAAACCGAAACCATTTTCCAAAATCCTGCACAAGAAGCGACTCAGCAATATATTAGTGGGGCATTTGGTTAAACATTGCTCAATTTAGCCAACGTAGAAACCGCTACTGATGTTTATTGGTAGCGGTTTTTTTATGCGATCGCGCAGAGGGATTTAAGATGAAAAGAGGAGATTTATTGGAAGGAAACGATTGTCAATCGAGACTATTCACGGCAACCTGAAAGGATTAAAATCGAGCCAGCTTAAACAACTGCAACGGCTGTATCATCAACGCCAACCGCGCGATCTCGCCACCACTGCTGAGTTTGCCCAAAGGCTTGCGGCGATTAGTACGGAAATCAATCAGTCGGTGTCAGCTTATATCAACCGTCGCGGACAAGTGATTCGCGTGGGAGTGGGAACACCTCGACAAACTCAGATTCCCCCGCTAGAGTTGCCTCGCTATGGGGCAAAGCGATTATCAGGAATTCGCTGTATTACCACGACGTTAAAGTCAGACCCTCCGAAAAAACCCAGTTTAACGGCAATGGTGTTACAAAGGTTAGATTTATTAGTGACATTAACCTTAACAGGAAGTGGGTTTCAACGGCGTGGTGGTGGTGCAACTGGCTATGTAGAATCGGCTTATTTAGCGCATCTCGCCCCTGAATCTGACCCCAATCGGGAGGAGGGGTTATACTGGAACGTTTCTCCTCCTTTAAGTCTGGATATGCTGACTAAACAGGATTTTCTGGACTTAGTAGAAGGATTAGAAACAGAGTTTGAGCGGGAATATGTGGCGCAGCAAGTGGATAGTTCCCATCAGCGTTTGGTTGTGGTGGGATTGATGAGTGAGGAGTTGTCTCAGCAACAATTTGAAGATGGCTTAGCGGAGGTTACTCGCTTGGTGGATACGGCTGGGGGAGAAGTTTTACAGGTGATTACTCAGCGTCGCAGTCGTCCCCATCCGCAAACGGTCATTGGCGCAGGGAAAGTTCAGGAAATCGCGATCGCGGTGCAGACCGTGGGCGCGAGTTTAGTGGCGTTTGACCAAGATTTAAGCCCTGCTCAAGTGCGAAACTTAGAAAAAGAGATTGGGGTGAGGGTAATTGACCGCACAGAACTAATTTTAGATATATTTGCTCAAAGAGCGCGATCGCGGGCTGGGAAATTACAAGTGGAACTGGCCCAACTAGAATATCTCCTTCCTCGTCTCGTTGGAAGGGGGGAAGCGATGTCTCGCTTAGGGGGTGGCATTGGCACTCGCGGACCCGGAGAAACCAAATTAGAAACCGAACGTCGTCGCATTCAAAAGCGGGTTTCTCGCTTGCAGCAGGAAGTCAATCAATTGCAATCCCATCGGTCTCGAATGCGCCAACAGCGCCAAAAACAAGAAGTTCCCACAATTGCAGTGGTCGGTTATACCAATGCGGGAAAATCAACGTTACTCAATAGTTTAACCAATGCTGAAATTTATGCCGAGGATCAACTGTTTGCTACTCTTGATCCTACCACTCGTCGTCTGGCTGTTCCTTCAGAAGGAGAGTTAAAAACAGTCTTACTGACTGATACAGTTGGGTTTATTAAAGAACTTCCACCGTCCTTGATTGATGCGTTTCGTGCAACTTTAGAAGAAATTAGTGAAGCAGATGCAATGCTGCACGTGGTTGATTTGTCCCACTGGGCGTGGCAAAGTCAAATTCAATCAGTGAGTAATATTTTAGAAGAAATGCCAATTATGCCGCCAGAAAGTTTATGGGTGTTTAACAAAATTGATCAAGTTGAGAATGAACGGTTAACGGAAGCAAGAACCGCGTTTCCTAAAGCTATTTTTATTTCTGCGGAACAGCGTTTAGGGTTAGAAGTCTTACGAGAAAAAATGGGAGAAATGATTATGAATTGTTAGCTTGATTTGTTCTATTAAACCGTCGATCGCGCTCTTAAAAACGATTATCTTTTACGATTGTAGGGTGGAAACTGCCCACCATTCAGGAACTTAATCTTAGGACAATCTGAGCAGCGATCGCGCTTTTCTCTCAGGAGCAGCAACGACCAAGATGGTCGCACTACGAGGTAATCCTCGATCGCGCTCTTTAATTCTATCTTCTCTGACTTTGAAGAAATACTCAGCAGCTTTGTGAATTCTAGGAAACGGAGGTTTGATTACAAGTCGTACAACTGCTTAAACGAGTTGACAAAAGATTGGGCTTGTGGATGGGTTGGATCAAGAATTTTCTGCTTAACCGCATCATGTAATTGTCTTCCAGGAGGATTTTGCCATGCTAACCAAGAGTAAATAGATGCCTTGTCGAAATGGGAATTAATAAATTTAGCTCCTTTATTTTGGGCTTCCGTAGCCACTTCTTTTGCATATTGCCAAAGAGGGTTACTTTCATCTCGAATCAAGTAGCTTAAAAACGTTTCTAACATTCCTCTGGCTTCATTATCTGGCATAATCCAAATGCCAAAGTTAATCCCATTTGTTCGATGAATTAATCCTGTTTTTAGTAGTTCTTGAGGAAGGTCTGGAATACTCTCTAAACAAGCGTTTCTAAGACTTGTCCAACGGTTGTTAAATTGATCATCGGCATCAATCACAATTCCTAGAGCCTTGAGTCCAGATTTTTGCAAGACAGTAGAAATTAAAATGGTATCAATATTTTGATAACCGCTACATTCCCGAATGTAAACAGGTTCTTCTCCTTTTTTCCAAGGAATGCCATTTTTTTCCATCAATTCTGGTATGACTCTTTTATCTTCCTCACCTTCAACTAATAACCAGTTTGGTGAATTATCTCGACGTGACATCCCTAGCGTACCTCAATATCCCACTTTGCAGCAGCGAGAATTTGTTCTCGACTGAAAGCAACACCTACATTCTTTCCTTTTTCAATTCTTTGGATTGTAATTCCATCTTCTGCGGTATCTTCTCGACTGGCAATATCAGCTAAACTCATCCAACAATCACTGCTATGTGTTGTAGCGAAAACTTGCACATTGAGTCTTTTTGCTGTTTCCCAAACTAATTTCCACATATCAGACATGGCAGTAAAATGTAAGCCAGTATCAATTTCATCTACTAATAAAACGCCATTAGATGCGCCAACTGTTGCCAGTGCAAGTCCTAAAATACCCCACATTCCATCGCCCATACTCCCGATTGGTATGCGTTGGTTACTATCACTAAATCGTACCACAAATCCTCCCCGTGCTTCGGGATATCTATATTTTTCAGAGCTAACTGAAGCGATACGAATAATTCTAGGATCAATTGTCTGTAATGCTTCCACCACCAAGTCTTCTTCTGGTGTTAAAACAACCTCATCAAATAAATCAATCATTTCAGTAGAGCTTAATGCAGATGAAGTGATAAATTGCGTGGTAGTTCCGCTATTTCTGAAAGTACCCGTAACTCTCCGCTCATCCTTAAACGTACTCATAACTTTCCGACGAAAGTAGTTATCAGATAATCCCCCATTGCTAGATAAAGGGCGTGTCCATTTTCTATCTTCGTTTCCAGATATCCACTTAAGTGTAAAATCAAGTAATTGAAAATCATCTATCTCAGTATCTACAGAATGCTCTTGACCAGTGTCGAAATTGGAGTGTGACTTCCTATTTTCACGATAAATTCCTATAGATGCACGAAGTGTCTCTTGCCTATTTTCATCTACACCTAAAATTGAAAATTGACTCCCCACTTCGATCTCATGATTATGGAAAAGATGACGAACATCTAACTCTGGGCATCTTTCGCTATCCCCCCATAAGTATTCACCTCGGCTTGTCATTGTCTCTCTGAGAGGCTCAAGGTCATCGGATGAACAGAGAAGTCGAATCCCTTCTAGAATAGAGGTTTTACCACTATTATTTTTTCCCACTAATAGATTTAATCTTCCAAGATTTTGAAGCTCGAAAGATTGAAACCCGCGAAAGTTTTCAATTGTGACTGTTTTTAGCATGGGAGTTAATTTGACATCAGTATTTACAGCAGAACTTAACACAAAGCCCGATCGCTCTCTAAGAAGAAAAGACTTCCACTTCCACTGATCGCGTTTCCTCTTCCTTCTTAAACACCAACTGATTCTCAACACAATCCACTAAAATTGTATCCCCTTCTCCAAATGCCATTTCTAGAATTTTTGTAGCAATGGGGTTTTCTAATTCTCGTTGAATTGCCCGTTTTAAAGGACGTGCGCCATAAACAGGATCATAACCGACATTAACTAGATGATCTTGAGCAGCACGGGTTAATTTGATAGTGATTTTTTGCTGGGATAAGAGGTTTTCAATGCGTCGCAGTTGAATGGTAATAATTTGTCCTAATTCTTCTCGTCTTAAAGCGTGGAAGATAATTAAATCATCAATGCGATTGAGAAATTCAGGACGGAAATGTTGTCGCAGCGCTTGTAAGACTTTCTTCCGCATTTGTTCATATTGGGAGTCTTCTTGCGCCAGTTCTAAAATGTCTTCGCCCCCAATGTTGCTGGTCATGATGATGATGGTATTACGGAAATCTACCGCCCGTCCTTGGGAGTCGGTGATCCGTCCATCGTCTAGGACTTGCAGGAGAATGTTAAACACATCGGGATGCGCTTTTTCTACTTCGTCTAAAAGCACCACAGAATAAGGACGACGGCGAATTTGTTCCGAAAGTTGTCCCCCTTCTTCATAGCCCACATAGCCAGGGGGTGCGCCTACTAAACGAGAGACGGAATGTTTCTCCATGTATTCGGACATATCAATGCGGACTAAGGATTCTTCGCTGTCGAAGAGGAATTCTGCGATCGCGCGGGCGAGTTCTGTTTTTCCCACCCCTGTGGGCCCCATAAACAGGAAGGAACCAATAGGACGGGCGGGGTCTTTCATTCCCGCACGGGCGCGACGAATCGCAGCAGCAACGGCGGAAACGGCTGCTTTTTGACCGATGACTCGTTTGTGGAGATACCCTTCTAAGTCCAATAATTTCTGGCGTTCAGACTCCAACAGGCGATTAACGGGAATACTTGTCCATTTGGCGACAATTTCGGCGATATCTGCTTCTGTAACTTGTTCTCGCAGCAATGCACGCCCTTGAGACTGCATTTCCAGCAATTTGCTTTCTTTATGTTCCCGTTGTCGTTGTAAGCCTTCTAACTGTCCATATTTCAATTGTGCTGCTTTTTCGAGATCATATTCCCGTTCTGCTTGTTCCACCTGTACCCGCAGATGATCTTCTTCTTCTTTGAGGGTGTTAATCTCCTCTAACATCTGCTTTTCAGTTTGCCATTGGGAGGCTAATTCTTGCTGACTCCCCTCTAATTCCTCCATTTCCTGTTGAATCTTCTCTAGGCGTTCTTTGGCGGAACGATAGACGCTGGTATTTCCCGCACTGGCTAACTCGTCTTCTCCTTCTAGAGAGAGTTTTTCCATCTGTAACTGCATCAAACGGCGATCGATGCTTTCCAACTCTGCTGGCTTGGAGGTGATCTCCATTTTCAACTTTGCTGCTGCTTCATCTACTAGGTCAATGGCTTTATCGGGTAAAAAGCGATCGGTGATATAGCGATCAGATAAACTGGCTGCTGCAACTAACGCGGAATCTGTAATTTTAACCCCATGATGCACTTCGTAGCGTTCTTTTAACCCACGCAAAATAGAAATCGTTGCTTCCACATCAGGTTGCTTCACATACACCTGCTGAAATCGCCGTTCTAAGGCGGGGTCTTTCTCGATATGTTTGCGGTACTCATCCAAGGTTGTCGCGCCAATACAGCGTAATTCTCCCCGCGCCAACATCGGTTTTAACAAGTTCCCCGCATCCATTGTCCCTTGACCCGAACCAGTTCCGACAACGGTTTGCAATTCGTCGATAAACAGAACAATTTGTCCTTCAGAGTGAGTGACTTCTCGCAAGACTTTCCGCAGACGGTCTTCAAATTCCCCGCGATATTTTGCCCCTGCAATGAGGCTACCCATATCTAGCGCGATTAAACGCCGATTTTTCAGGGATTCAGGAACATCTCCGTTAACAATGCGTTGGGCGAGTCCTTCTGCGATCGCGGTTTTACCCACACCCGGCTCACCAATTAAAACTGGGTTATTCTTAGAGCGACGGGACAACACTTGTACCACGCGCCGTATTTCCTCATCGCGCCCAATCACAGGGTCAAGTTTCCCGCCACTAGCTTGTTCGGTCAAATCTCGTCCATACTTTTCGAGAGGACTTTGTTCTTCCTCTTTTTCCTTCTCTTCTTCCCCATCTTCTGCGCTGGCGCTTTTCTGTGGCTGGGGACGGTTAGCGCGAAATTCCTTGATTGCGGATTCAATATCTTGCGGATCAACGCTATAAGGTCGCAGTAAACGACGACCAATGCGATCGTCCTCTGCAAAGCCTAACAGAAGATGTTCAACACCAATGACTTCATCTTGCCAACTTTGACGGGCTTTTTCCGCTTTATCCAATAGCTGATCCAGTCCCCGTCCCAGATAAAGTTCTTCCACCCGCATAGACTTGCGTTGGCGATTGGTGAAAACTTCTAACTGTTGTTGCAGGCGAGATACATCAATTTTCTTAGCTTCTAGAATGTGATTTGCTATCCCTTCTGTAGAAAACAGGGTTAGCATTAAGTGTTCTACTTCTAACTCTTGATTTTTGAAGCGACGGGCAACTTCTTGTGAATCAACAATTATATCCCAGGCTTGTTGCGTAAACTTGCTCGGGTCGGTCGGCTGCATTCTTTACTCTCGATTGGTTTAAACGGCTTTCATAGTGCGAGTATAGCAATTATCTGGGTGATTGGTTATTTGGAGTTAGTAACATGATTATTTTTTGAACGGAAGTGATGTTAGATATCTGATGTAAAAAGTGAGCTTCGGTAAAGCCCCAAAACTTGGGGGGTTGGGGGGCAAAGAAGAAATCATCAGAGAGAAGTAGCGATCGCGCTTTCAGTTTTGTTAAAGTTCAAGAAAAAAGATGCAGCGATCGCCAGACTCACTAATTGTTAAAGTTACTCTTTGGTTAACCAGTTCGATCCTGATTATGACAGGGATAACCATTTCTCCTTCTCTACCTGGAATGCAAGACTATTTTTCTGAGGTGGAAAATAGCGATTTCTGGGTGCGTTTTGTGTTAACAGTTTCAGCATTATTAATTGTAATTGGTAGCCCGATCGCGGGTCAAATTGTTGATCAACTGGGTCGGAAACGTTTGCTAGGGGTTTCCGTACTCATTTATGGTTTAGCAGGAGGCGCTGGATTAGTTGTTAATTCCCTCTGGGCTTTAATTGTATCACGGGCCATTTTAGGCTTTGCTGCGGGAGGAGTTGCTACCAGTGTTACTACTTTAATTGCCGATTATTATCAAGGTCAAACGCGATCGCGTATCATGGGTATTCAATCGGCATTTGTGGGAGGAGGGGGTTTTATTTTCTCTTCTGTCGGCGGTGTTTTAGCAGATATTAACTGGCGCTTTCCCTTTGCCATTTATCTCTCTGTTTTATTGTTATTACCCCTAATTTTTTCCGTTTTATACGAACCAGAAATTGAAAAGAAACCTGCTTCCAACACTTCTGAAAAACAATCTAATTTTAACATTCCTTGGGGATTCCTAGCGTTAGTTTATACTATTGAGTTTCTACACTTAATGACCTTTTATATTACGCCAACTCAGTTACCATTTTATCTCAAAACTAACTTTGATCTTCCCTCCAATCGCAGTGGTTTTGCGGTGGCTACGTTAACTCTTTCTCAAGCAGTTATTTCCCTAACTTATGCGAGAATTAAACGGAAACTTAGCCATCTTCAAGTGGCAGGTTTAGCCTTTAGTTTAGCGGGATTAGGTTATAGCGCGATCGCGCTAGCCACTCATTATAATTTTATTATTTTTGGAGCAATGATTAGTGGTTTTGGCTTCGGTTTATTAATGCCAAATGCAAGAGTTTGGATTTCTGGAACAGTTTCTGAACAGATTCGAGGACGCAGTTTAGGCGGACTGAATACCTTCTTTTTCTTAGGAGAATTTGCTTCTCCAGTAGTAGTGCAACCGCTTGTGAGTAGCGTAGGAATTGGCAATGGATATGGGGTGATTAGTGGCTTTTTATTAGTCTTAGGCGCGATCGGGTTGACAATTGGGTCTTCTGATTTTTTAGCAAAAGGAAAGTTATAGCTAATAGCGATGGTGTGCTTATAATTCATTGATGCAAGGGAACAGGGAACAGATTAAGAGCGAGCTTTTCCCTGATCGTTTTCTCGTGTCGGATTAGTTATTGATCTGTAAACACCCAAGCACGTAGCGCTATAAAAGAATAAAAAACGCGATCGCACTCTTTTTGATTAGAAAAGCCGCGATCGCGTGGTGATTAAGGAGAAACTGGCTTATTCAGGAAGCACAAAAACCGCAGCAGTACGCGGTGGAACTTCAAACTCACCCGTTGTCACTTTAAAATTTGCCGATTTAACGACATTATCGCGAGAGTTAGCTTGTACTGGATGTAAAAGCATTGGTTTCCCAGCAAACTGAGAAAGCTGAATTTTCTGAGCAAATTTATCGGCGTTGAACAAAACAACAACTTGTTGATAGTTGGGGTCTAAGTTTTCTCCCACTGTATCATCGAGGGACATAACAATTAAGCCATCTTGTTGGTTTTGTCCCATATTATGGAACTGAACCCGTTGTTGAATCTCTTCTTGGGTTCGCAAGCGGAAGAGAGGGGAACTGCGACGAATTCTCAGCACTTCTTGGAAATGATTAACATTACTGAGAATATGCTCTTTCGTTGGATCAAATTTGGTGTTTTTCAGCATTGGCGACATCATGCGCCACCGTTCCTGATTACTCCAAGCAGGGGGCAGTCCCACGCCAAAATTATTTTTAGTGTAGGTGAAGTCGATGCGGTTAAACCAGTCTCCAGAGTCATAGCTATTATGATCTAAAGATTTCGATCGCAGCAGATCGCTTCCCATTTGGAAGAAGGGAATCCCTTGACTGAAACCAACAAGACTTAACCCTAAATTCTGGGCCCGCACTCGTTCTTGCATACTGGTAACGGCTGTTCCAGATTTCCCCAAGGGCATTTTAAACATATTCAAGTCAAACAAGGTCTCATTGTCGTGTTTTGAAATGTAGTTGATGCTTTCTTGGGGGTCTTTGGTGTAGCCTGTTCCCTGTAATTCAATTCCTGAAATGCGATTATTGTTTTGGTCAATGATGGTATAGTCTTGCAAACTTCCCGCAAGGTTGATTCGCAGTTTATCACTGGTAGTTCGTAAGTTATTGCGGAAACGTCTGTCGTAGAAGTAGCCATTCCAGTCGTAGGATTGACCGTTGATAAAGCCTTGACGATGGATTTCTTGGGGGTTGGTGGAATAACCGCCATGAACCACATCCCGAATTTTATCGTTAAATGTGCCAATTCCAGTTCCTGCCATGTTGTACTGGTTGGCGTGGCGTAGTCCTTTGCCTTTTGCCGAACCAAAGTCCCACCCTTCTCCATAGAGATAGATGCTTTCACCATCAACGCCATCTTGGTTTAAGCTGAGTTGTTGTAGGCGATCGCGCAGCCTGACCATATTATCAACGGTGTGCAGGTTCATTAAGTCAAAGCGGAAACCATCGACTTTGTAGGCTTTTGCCCACCGCACGATCGTATCCATCATTAATTTTTCCATCATGGTAAACTCACTGGCTGTATCGGGACAGCAACTGGAGCTTTCCTGATAGCCATCGTTGTTATAACGATGGTAGTATCCGGGGACGACCTTATCTAAAACTGCTTGAGTATAGAGTCCATTGGCGAAGGTATGGTTATACACCACATCCATCACCACTCTTAACCCAATTTCGTTAAGGGATTGCACCATTTTCCGAAATTCGAGGATGCGGGTGGTGTCATTTTGGACAGTCGCATAACTTCCTTCGGGAACGCCGTAATGATAGGGATCATAACCCCAGTTAAAAGGGTCATTCCCGCGAGTTGAACCAATGAGTGCTTGCTGCTCCACAGAATCTCTGGCAAAACTTCCCAAGAGTTCAGCGTCGAGGTTAATTCTGGCTTGGGGATTTTCTTCAACAGAAGCAAAATCAAAAGCGGGTAAGAGGTGAATATGGGTTAACCCTGCTTCGGCGAGGTGATTGAGATGATTCATCCCATCTGAGAGGGGTTTGCTATTTTTGGCATTATAGGTAAAGGCCTTAAATGTCCCGCGATCGCCCTCTTTCACCGTTAAATCATCCCGACTGAAGTCTCGCACATGGAGTTCATAAATTGCCATGTCTTCGGGTGCTTCTAGGGGCGGTTTGGCAATTTCTTCCCAGCCAGAAGGTTTTAGACTAGGGTCATCATAGAGATCGACGATCTGGCTAAAACGGCTATCTTGAGACAGGTTAACTGAATAGGGGTCAGTGACGAAGTTTTTCTCAACTTTCCCGGTGGAAGGGACATAAACTTCCACCTCATAGAGATAATACTGTTTGTCCCAACTGCGATCGCCCACCACTGTCCAAATCCCTGTTTGCGGATCGAAATTCATTTCATGGGTGGTGGAAAGAGTGCTGGGATTAGCATTTTCAAAGCGATGAAGAGTGATAGATTTGGCGGTAGGGGCCCAAACTTTCAAGGTGGGAGTCCCTTGATTATAAATCACTCCTAGTTCTCCCGAATAAGCGTAAAGAGCATCTAAAACCCCTTGCAATTGAATCCCAGTGGCCTCAATGAGCTTCCCATCTTCATCATAAGCTGCGATCGCGCTTTCGCTTTTCACAATTGCTGAAATTAGCGGTTTGATCGCCGAGGGCACTTGTAAACTTTGATAGTTGCCAACATTAGGAAACTTCGGATAGCTATCCCAAGAAAGGGTGTCTCCCACTTTCAACTTAATGCCATCGCCACTGCGAACAGGGACTCTTAAATTCCCACTGGGTTCGTAGTGCAGTTCATAGGTCACTGCGTCGTGATTTTGATTCCAGGCAATGGTTTGTTTGTCTAGCCAAAGCGCCTGTCGTCTTTCGGGGGCATCGGGGACGGGGCTAAAGGTGAGGCGACCATTCCCACCACTTTGCCAACGGACAGTGGCAGTTGTTTCTTCGGCGCAGCTTGTGGTGTATTCGTACAACCCTGTCTCAGGGGAAATAATCGCGCGGTACTCGTCGTTATTATTGGCATCACCGATGTAGGACATGGGGGTGGTGTTGACAGTTTCCCACTCTCCCCCAAAGCGCTTGACTTCTCCCCAGTAAAGGGTACAAACAATGTCTTCTCCGCGTCCATAGGATTCAGTGACCCCTTGTTTATAGACTTGGGTGTAAACGCTAAAGGATTCTCCAGTGGGGAGGATGATATTGGAACTTCCCGATGGGAACATATTTCCCACCCACTTTAGAGAAGAATTGGAATCGGCACAAGCTGGCTGAGTCCAACTGATCATTAAACCGATTAGAGCCGAAAGGATTATTTTTTTTAACCCTCTGCCCCCCCTGACATCCCCTCCAATAGGGGGGAAAGAGGAGGAGAGGTTTGACTTTTGCACTCTCTTAGTCATTATGTTACGGACGGTATTTTCCAGTGTAGAAGGGTTCGTTGCCGAAACCAGTCCGCTTGCTGGGTTGTTCCTCTGTTGTGTCTGGTACGTCTTCTGGTCGATAACCATCAGCTTGCACTAGACCGACAACTCCATAAGCGTCTAAAGAAAACTCTACCGTATGATCTTGCGCTTGGGTAGTGGTGGGATTTTTGCCTTCTCCCCCATAAATCGGGCGATCGCTGTCTAGGGCAATCTCAAAAGTGCTATCTTCTGGATACACAGGAATTTTATAATTCTTGAGCGCGCGATCGCCTAAATTGGTTACTGCATACACCCGTTGTCCCGTTTCGTAGTCAATGCGTTCAAACACTATGACTTTATTTTCATGGTCAACCCAGTGCAACATATTACTGTGCATATTGTATGGCGCGAACGCAGGTTGAGCGCGGAAGAAGCGTTTCATATCTCCTTGAAACTGTACCATCTGAGCTACTTCTGGGTTAGTCAGTTGTGACCAGTCAACAGGAGCATTGCTGTTTAAGTTTCCTTCTTGCATTGTCCACAGTTGGAACATATCAAGATAATAGGAACTGGCAAACATCGTGAGTGCTGACCAAGGGCGAATTTTTTGGTTATGCTCTCCACCGTCGATCGCATCTACTAAATAACGTCCTCGCGCTTGGAAAGAGTTTCCTGGGTTGGCAAACTCATCATGATTTCCTGGATAATAGAGCATCGCCAAAGACCAATCTTCTGAGAGCATATGGTCTAGTTTCCAAGTATCTATTTCCTCTGTGTACTTGAGGAGATTTTCCGTAAACCACAGATAAAAGCGATCGCTGTAGGTGGTCAATAACCCAGCGCCTCCCGCATCACGAGACCGATTCAAAATCGGATCGCCAAAATACCCTTCTCCGATGACAACCGCTTGGGGACGATAAGCATCCACTGCTTCGGTTAACTCTCGCAGGAATTCCCGTCCATAAGGTTGAGCGTCAATGCCATTCACATTATCCACCCGTAAGCCATCAAAGCCATACTCAATGAGATTCATCAAACCCGCTTCAATCAGATTTTTGCGAATTTCTGGCGTATATTTGAAGCGACGAGTCCCCCATTCTGTCCAAGCGCCACCATACAATTCACTGCCATCTTCCGCCACATATTGGGAGAAACCAACGGGTTCAAACTCACGGGGAGGATTATTACCGCGAGGGGAATAGTGACTGTAAACCACATCCAACAGCACAGCGACATCTGCTTCATGAAACCCATCAATCATTTGACGGAGTTCATCAGGGCTGCCAAAATCAGGATGTTTCCCATAAAAACTGATCGTTTGATAGTTATAGCGCCAGTCGGGGAGATATTCGGCATCAGGTTCCCAGAAGTCAACATGAGTATCCAGAGGCATAAATTCGACCGTGTTATAGCCGAGTTTGGCCATTGCTTCGGGCAACCCGCACTCGCGGACAAAGTTATACAAGCGAGGGATGTGTTCTTCTCCTGTATCCCCATAGAATCCAGAATTGGGGTTTTGACATTGCCATTTCAAAGCTAAAGAAAGGACATCTGCTTCGGCAATGGTTAGCTGTTTCCCTCGCAAGTCAAGGGGAGAAGGTTCATCTTCGGTTACTACTGCGGGTTTCCAGAAAACAGAATTGAGTTGTGGATTCTCATAATTATCATAAAAGCGATCGTTGAAAGCTGGAGTCGAGAAAAGGGTCGCACCTAAATCTACCCGTTGCTCTCCATCTTGATCGACTAGGCGATATTGCTGCTTATGATACTTGCCAGGAGGAAGGGTGATCGTATGAATGTGAGGATTTTCAGCGATCGGGTGGAGTGCATAATCGGCAAGATTTTCCTCTTTTCCCCAGTTATTAAAATCGCCAATGATGTGCAACCGTTCATGATCATTCCCTACTAACACCCGTAAGGTGAGAGAACCATCCTCATGGAATTGAGTTCCCACTTGGGGAGTAAAGCGATCATATTTCGGTTGTTGGTCTAGTTTCTCCACAGAAGCCAACCGCAACGCAGCCACATCTGGGCTCACCACGGGCTTTTTCTCCATTGGGACAAAATCTTTGATTTTCGTTGCGGAGAGGGTGAGTTGATTAATATCTTTGATTCCCAGATAACGCAACTGGGAGAAAGTAGGTTCGGAGACCAAGTTTCCTTCTGTTTCTTCTGTTTGTTGCGCTGATACGGTATTAATAATTAACTCTTGTAAGGCTTGAATCACCCGCATAATGCTTTGTTTGAGGGAATCTAAAATCCCAGACCAGAAGGAGGCGTTAGATTCACCTTGATTTAAAGCTAGTTGTAGAGACCTTGCCGAGTCAAGTGCTGCTTGTTCAGCATCAACATCGGGAGATAAATCTAAATTAATCTTAATCGCTGAGTTGGTTTTCGGCTCAACGGCAGCAATTTGAAAGATTAACTCTAAGTCTTCATTACTGAAATCTTCGGTGATCTCAGGAGTTGGTGAGACAACACTTAATTGATAGGCTAGCCACAGTGAAATGAAATCCATAAGTTATATCTATAGTTTGTGTAACAGCGACTTTTGGGGGGAAGGATAGCTTTTCATTCGGCAACCAGTTTGTTGCTTGGGTAGATTCACAGCAATCTAGGTTTATTATACTTAACAGATAGTTAATATTAGAAATAATATCTTAATCAAAGTTGCTCAAGTATAAAATTATGTTAATTCAAGCCGTATCTCTATTAACAAAACTTATCAATACAAAAGTCACTGTGATCCCGCCAGAAGAGTGGGACTCAGGATACAAAGCGAATTTCCTCTCGCAAGTGACCCAAGTTTTTTCGGATGGCAACGTCAATCTACGACTAGCGGTGTATATTCCGAAAGGAGAAGAAAATCAAGATCGCTTGGCGGTGGAAGTTAACGCAGGGTCGGGGTGGCAAGGATTACAAAGTCCAGATGGAGAACATTCATACTGGTGGCTAGACTTAGAAGGGATTGCCGAAGGAACAGAGTTGCAATTTCGTTATCGGAAAGATGGGGAAGACTGGTGCGCGATCGCCCCACTTAATGATCTAGCCAACCGCTACAATCAGATTTATGTTCCTGCCTTGCGTCACCAATGGCAACATCACCCCCCAGCGATTTCTCACGGTCGCATTTTACTAGAAACTACCCTAGAAGGTTTACTAGCGGGTTACAAGAACGGGAAATATGCACCCAATAATTTAAAGGAAGAATTAGTCAATCAATCCCTCGCAAATCGCATCTTGAAAACAGATATTCCAGGTCGTTTAGCTGAGTTGGGGGTTGATGAGATTATGGTTCCTGTCGGCGCTTCGGTGGCTGATCGCAGCCATCTTGATCCAAAATACAATTATCTGACCTATAACTTTGTCGATCTCGATTGGCAAATTGGCACCCCTGAAGAATTTAAGCGGTTGGTCGATCGCTTCTACGGCGAAAACATTCATCTGATCCCCGATTTAATTTTTGCTCATCAAGTCAAACAACCCTTTCCAGGATCAATGGATCAAATTGACCCCCCTCTCTCCCCCCGGTCAGGAGATACGCAAGGGGGGTTTGTGGATTATGAAGCGTATTTATTCCGAGATTATGGCACTTGGATGCTTAATCTAGCTATTCCTGAAGTGCGACGGATGCTAATTGAGAAAATTGTCAGTTTTATCAAAAAATATCGCCTGAAAATTATTCGCATTGACTACATTGACGGCTTAATTCTCCAATATTGCCAGCGTGACCAAAATCATGCGGAAGTGTTTCTAAGAGAACTAAAAGCAGAGTTCAGACAAGTCTGTCCTGATGTGATCACCCTTGGGGAAACCTTTGAGGTGTCTAGCAATGAAGTTGTCCAAGACTTTATTGATGTATTTTACGCACCAATGGGCTTCTCGATCGTGGAAGAATTGTATAAACCAGTTGGGAAGCGGGATCATCATCTCGCCCCCAGCATTGACATGATCGCCGATCATATTCGTAATGTGGTACAATCTCAGCGCCCCGAAGCCGTTTATGCCCAACTCCATGATGAAACGTGGTATTGTCCGCATATTATGGCCGGTCGTCCTCATGTGGATTGGGCTTATGGTGGTCATCCTGCACAGTTAGCGAAAAATCAAGGGGATGAATTAGTCTCAATGGGAGCGCTCGATGCTCATCATTTATTAGACTATGTGCGTCGTACCGTTCGCAATGCCGAAGCGCTGACCATGTTTATTGCTCGATCGCGCTATATGTTTACTCCTGGCGTTGATGCCTTATCCTTGGGAGCATTAGACGACCCCGACCAGTGGAAAGTGCGATGGGAAGGTGTTGCGATCGAACAACTAGAAATCTGGCAAAAAACAGGCTTATCCTCTCGGACGACCTACCATTTCCATCAACAGCATCGTCGCGACATGATCCAATTGCGTAACATCTTCCGTCGCTACACCAAACTTGATCTCAACACAGGAGACTCTCTCATTTTCCCTGAAATGAACCATTGCAATGGCATGGCTTCTCTAATCAGTATCTTTCGCCGTAGCCATTATCGCAAAGATGATTCCCTGCTGATTATTTTCAACTTGGGAACGCAAACCTTTGAAGGGGAACATACTTATGAATTACCCGCCCCAGAAGGGTTTGCAGGTCGCTGGGAAGTTTTATTTGATGGGGAGGCGTTTGACAAACCCTCGATCGCCTTGTTAGGGGAATTTCAAACCAGCACCCCTTATGAGGAAGGAACAATTCTCAACACCACACAAGGAGAATATTCCAATGTTGCGAATGTGATTCCCTTAAAGATTGGTGCAAGAAGTCTCGTTATCTTAAAATATCAGGAGAATTGAACCGCTGAAGCCCTCACCCAAATCTAGGAGAGGGATGGGTGAGGGCTAAGTTTTATGTCTGATCTTTGAGTTAGCAATTGAGCTTCCCAATGATTAATGGTTAATGATTTCTCTAGCTAAGAGAGGCGCCACTGCGGTCATAAGAGTCACGGAAGCTAGGTTGGGGTTGTCCTTGGATATGACCCCAATATTTTGCGCTGTCCACATCCATGCCAATTTCGGAGGCAGCGCGTCCTAACATTGACTGTTGGCGATTTTTAATCATTTTGTGGTGACGCATCATTAAAGCACGAGCTTGTTGTTCTGCAGACATGGTGAACCTCCTTTTGGTTGATTCGCTTTTTTTTATCTATGTTTTTACTATAGCACTAAATTCTGTATCTTTTGTTACAAAAATATCAAAAATAATGTAAATCTTTCTTAAGATAGACGGGAGAGACTTGCTATGCTAAATTCACTGTAGAGTAAGGAAAATTGAAAAATTGTGACAGCACTTCAAACCGCACGGACTCCGTTATATGATTTAATTGCCAGGCAACAAGCTCGGTTCACTGAGTTTGCAGGGTGGGAAATGCCTGTCCAGTTTGCTGGCTTAAAAACTGAACACGCTGCTGTTCGAGAAACAGTGGGAATGTTTGATATTTCTCACATGGGGAAGTTTTTACTGTCTGGGGAAAATCTGATCGAAGGGTTACAAAGTTTAGTTCCCTCTGATTTATCCCGTCTTAGCGCTGGGGAGTCTCAATATACCGTCCTCCTCAATCCCCAAGGAGGAATCATTGATGACTTAATCTTGTACGATCAGGGGAATAACCGCGTCGTTGCCATTGTCAATGCAGTAACCACCGATAAAGATAAAAACTGGCTCTTAGAGAATCTTAAAAATAGTTCGGTGCAATTAGAAGATGTTTCCAAAGACAGGATTTTACTGGCACTGCAAGGACCGAATGCTCTTTCTGTCCTATCTCCGCTTGTGGAAGGAGAAATCACCTCTCTAAAAGCCTTTGGTCATAGGGAAGCAAAGATTTTTGGCGAAAATGCCTTTATTTCCCGCACGGGTTACACAGGAGAAGATGGCGTGGAAATGATGCTTCCTGTGGCTGCTGGGCGTAAGTTGTGGGAAACTTTACTAGGTGAGGGGGTAACTCCTTGTGGTTTAGGCGCACGGGACACCCTGCGCTTAGAAGCGGCGCTCTCGTTGTATTCTCAAGATATTGATGAGACAACAACCCCGATCGAGGCGGGACTAGGTTGGATTGTCCATTTAAACAGTAAAGGGGATTTTATGGGGCGAGAAGTCTTAGCCAAACAAAAAGCAGAAGGGGTAACACGGCGCTTAGTCGGTTTAGAAATGCAAGGACGGGGGATTGCGCGACACGATTACCCAATTCTGCATGAAGGGAAGGAAGTAGGAATCGTGACCAGTGGGACTTTATCGCCAACACTTGGCAAAGCCATTGCTCTCGGTTATGTCCCGAAATCTCTCGCCAAAGTGGGACAGACGATCGAGATTGACATTCGTGGGAAGAAATATCCAGCACAAGTGGTGAAAAAACCCTTCTATCGCACGAATAATCCCCCACCGAAGTCTTAACGCTAATCTGCTAAAAACTTTTCCATTACGGCAATTTGCGCTGGGTCAGGACGGGCGATCGGATGTCTATCCTGTACCTTGGCGATCGCCTCGGCTAGGGGAATCCCTTGTGATTTTGCCAAATAAGCCACACAAACTGAGGGGGAACGTCCCACACCCGCAAGACAATGAACGAACGTCCCATGACCTCTTTCTTGCCAACGAGATAAGATGGCGTAAGCATCTTTAAAGTGTTCTAGCTTGGGAACGCCTCCCTTTGCTCCGTCTGGAATCGCGACATTTTGCCACACAAAATGATTCTTTAAGGGTTGAGGAATTTTAAGTTCTTTGGGTTCGGTTAAAGATAAAACTGAGGTAATTCCCATTTTGCTTAAATAAGTGATTTCATAGTCTTGGTGTGGGAAAGAACCAACAGCAAGGCGATTAGGAATAATCCAAGAGAAACGAATCAACATTAAGGCTTAGAATTGACTGCAATCTCTTTATAGCACTTTCTGCGAACAAGAGAAACTTTGGTTATCAAAAAATTGGATTTAAAACCCCGTCCTTCGACAAGGGTTCGGCGACCTCACCCGAGCCGCGTCTTCCCTTAAAAAACATTCTTGACACCCAGTTAAGTTTACCTTAAAATACTATCAGACCTAAAAGAAAAAATCAATGAAGCTAAGGTATCGCTACAGAATCTATCCGACTGCCCAACAAGTAATAGCCTTAGCTAAACTGTTTGGGTGCTGTCGGGTTGTCTTTAATGATGCTCTTGCGTTTTGCCATGAGAATTATCGAAAGGGAGACAGGTTTGTCGGCTACAACCAATGGTCAAAATCTCTAACCGAAAGTAAAAAAGTAGCGGAGAGAGAATGGCTTAAGGAAGTTTCATCAAT
>CAYXDG010000067.1:0-19266 GCA_964463655.1 uncultured Dactylococcopsis sp. | reverse complement strand
AATAACAAATAACAAATAACAAATAACAAATAACTAATAACTAATAACTAATAACAAAACTATGTTTTTCCAATTTGAAGCTGATTTTGTTAACGACTTACGTTGTATTCCCATGCAAGTTCGCCTCAAACTAGACACTTGTGGCGTTAAATTAAAACTACACCATTGGCATCAATTTAGCCCCACTGAACGGGAAGCATTAGTGAATCAACCCTGCGAAACTCCTGAACAAATTACGGCTTATAAAAACCATCTGCAAAACTTAGTCATTCAACAGACAAGCGACCCTGCAAAAGAATTAGAAATCGATCCCTATCCCCCTTGGTTAAACTCTGGAGAAATCCCCAAACAGCTACAGGAAAAAGCTAGCGAATTTGAGATTGAAATCAAACCAGAACAATGGCAAAACTTAACCCCCTTACAACGCTTTGCACTGATAAAACTCTCTCGTCCTAGCCATGAAAATAAAAACTTTTATCCCGCTTTAAAGGAATTTAAACTTGATTCCTCTTCAACTCCTAATTGATCATTCATTGTTTGGTATAGCGCTACAAAATCAGGTTAGGACGTTCTTAAAAAGACTAGCGACCGAGACGGTCGCACTCCCACCGTTCGGGAAATGTCCTAATATAAGCACGTAGCGCTATAATCAGTTAATGATGTCCTTGTATCAGGTTGTGTGGTTAAGCAGGGAACGTTTGAATCTTTGTGTGAAGAAAAAGGAACTCATCGATCGTCAAATGGGAGTGCGTCATTCGTTTACAGTTTGGGGAGCAAAGGGAGACTCCTCTCAATATGATGCTGCTGCTGATTTGGCTTCTTGGGAAGCACTCATGGACTTTTTAAGAAAGCAACTATAGAGTTTGCCGATCGCCAATCAGAAACGTCCATCAGTGGGCGATCGCCCTAAAAGAAAACTCTCCCCTATTAATAGAGGAGAGTCCAACCATTAATCTCTTTTCTACCCTAGTGCTTCGGCACCAGCAACCACCTCTAAAATTTCTTGAGTAATGGCGGCCTGACGAGCCTTGTTGTAGGATAAGGTCAAGGTTTTAATTAATTCCGTTGCGTTATCACTCGCATTATTCATGGCTGTCATCCGAGATGCTAACTCGCTTGCTGCCGATTCTTGTAATGCTCGTAACAATTGGTTATTAAGATATAAAGGCAAAAGCGCATCTAAAATCTGAACAGGGTCTTGCTCAAAAATCATATCTCGGGGGAATTCTTGGGTGCGGGTTTCACTTTCTACGCTTTCTCGCTCCACTTCTAATTCTCCCGCTTTTGTGGTCAAGCGGAAAATTTCATCATCAGGAACTTCTAACCCTTGCGGATCAAGGGGAAGTAACGTTTGAATCACAGGTCGAGAACTAATCAGAGAGACGAATTTTGTGTAAATAAGCTCAACGCGATCGACGGTTTCCGACAAGAACAGAGATAACAGTTCATCGGCGATCGCCGATGCTTCTTCCGCCGTGGGAATTTGCTCTAAGTTGGTGTAGCTTGCTTCAATCGGGGCTTCCCGACGCTTAAAGAATTGACTGGCTTTTGTCCCAACTGTAATGTATTGGTAGGCAATTCCTTCTCTTTCTAATTCTTCAGCCCGTTGACGGGCGCGTTTAATCACATTAGCGTTATAGGCGCCACACAAGCCTCGATCGCCTGATACTACCAGTAACCCCACAGATTTCACCTCTCGATTTTCTAGTAGAGGTAATTCTACATCTTCAAAGCGGAGACGGGTTTGCAGGTTATACAACACTTGAGCAAGGCGATCGGCAAAGGGACGAGTGGAACTGACTTGTTCTTGAGCGCGTCTCACTTTTGCTGCTGCCACTAGACGCATCGCTTCAGTGATTTTACGAGTATTTTTAACGGAACCAATGCGATCGCGGATGTCTTTTAAGTTAGCCATAATCTTTTTTGTTTATGATTCTCACTTGGCAGTAATTGGGGCGAACGACCGTTCGCCCCTATGACCTACATTGAAGCCTTAAAGGTTTCTTTGTACTCAGCAATGGCTTCTTTGAGGATGGTTTCTGCTTTTTCCACCAGTTTCTTCTCGGAACGAATAATCTCAGCAAACTCAGGCTTGTTGTTGGTCACATAATCTTTCAGCCCTTGCACAAACTCATTGGTTTTTTCCACAGGGATATCATCAAGATAACCATTAATCCCTGAGTAAACCACGGCAATTTGTTCGGTGACTAACAGAGGAGAGTTTTGAGGCTGTTTGAGCATCTCCCGTAAGCGTTGACCCCGTGCTAATTGCTTTTGGGTTGCTTGGTCTAAATCAGAGGAGAACTGGGCAAATGCTTCTAATTCCGCAAACTGGGCTAATTCTAACTTCAGTTTACCAGCCACCTGCTTCATCGCTTTAATTTGAGCAGCAGAGCCCACACGGGAAACGGAAATCCCCACATTAATTGCTGGACGGAAACCAGAGTTAAATAAGTCTGAGGAGAGGAAAATTTGTCCATCTGTAATCGAAATCACGTTGGTGGGAATGTAAGCAGAAACGTCACCTGCTTGGGTTTCAATAATGGGGAGAGCCGTCATGCTTCCTTCTCCTAACTCTTCGTTGAGTTTGGCTGCCCGTTCTAACAAGCGAGAGTGGATATAGAAAACGTCTCCGGGATAGGCTTCCCGACCTGGGGGACGACGCAGGAGCAGGGAAAGTTGACGGTAGGCTTGAGCTTGCTTACTCAAGTCATCATAAATAACTAGGGTAGCTTTCCCTTGATACATGAAGTGTTCTGCGATCGTTGCACCTGCATAAGGGGCAAGATATTGCAGGGTTGCTGGATCGCTGGCATTTGCTGCTACGATGACGGTGTAGTCTAATGCACCCCGTTCTTCTAAGACACCCGCCACTTGCGCTACTGTCGAGGCTTTCTGCCCGATCGCCACATAGACACAAACCACATCTTCTGTTTTCTGGTTAATGATGGTATCGATCGCCACCGCCGTTTTCCCAGTTTGACGGTCACCAATGATTAACTCCCGTTGTCCACGACCAATGGGGATCATACTGTCGATCGCGGTAATCCCTGTTTGCATGGGTTCATATACAGACTTCCGTTCAATAATCCCAGGTGCAGGAGATTCTAACAGACGAGTCGATTCTGCGGGAATATCGCCTTTACCATCGAGAGGACGGGCAAGAGGGTCAACAATGCGACCTTTGATTGCTTCTCCCACAGGAATAGAAGCAATCCGACCAGTGCCTTTTACGGAACTGCCTTCGTGAATTCCACGACCGCTTCCCATTAACACCGCACCCACATTGTCTTCTTCCAGGTTGAGGGCAATGCCAACAGTTCCTTCTTCAAATTCCACTAATTCTCCAGCCATGACTTTATCTAAGCCATAGATACGGGCAATGCCGTCACCGACTTGGAGAACCGTTCCCACATTGGAAACTTGGACAGTTTGGTCGTACTGTTCAATTTGTTGGCGAATAATGCTGCTAATTTCGTCTGGTTTGATGCTAACCATTGTTAATTCATCCTTATTTTAGTTATTTTTTATCATTTTGCGCTTTCCATGCTTAACCCAATGCGACGCAGTTGTCCTTTTAAGCTCGCATCGAGAACCTGTGAACCTACTTTAATCACAACCCCCCCAATTAAGTCAGGGTCGAGGTTAGTTTCAAGTTCTACCGCGTTGGCGTTGGTCATGGCTTTGACTTTTTCTTTCACGCGATCGCCCTGTGCTTGGGTTAATTCGGTGACCGAAGTTACTTGAGCCAAGACTGTGGAAGTGCGATCGCGCACGAGCGCCAAAAACTGTTCCAGAATCCCGGTTAAAAAAGCCGTGCGTTTTTTATCAATCACAAGCTGTAAGAAATTCACCAAATACTGATGCAATCCTTCACCTGCAATTTTTCGCAACACCGCTTTTTTATCATCGGTTTTAATCACAGGACTTGCCAGAAATTGCTGGAGTTCCTCTGACTCTTTAACAACCGTCAATAACTCCCTTGTTTCTTTCCCAAACTGTTCAATTAAATTCTGGGAATCTGCTAAAGACATTAACGCCTCAGCATAGGGTTCGACAACTTCTGCACTCATTAATCTATTTTGTCTCATTTCCCTCCTCCTAACTGAGCCAGAGAACGGTCAATTAACTTTTCTTGGGCTGATTGATCCAAGTGTGTCCTGAGTTGAGATTCTACTTTTTCCAGAGCCAAACGAGCAATATATTGTCTAATTTCCGTTACTGCTCGATCGCGCTCTGCGTCTAAATCTTGAATCGCAACCTCTTTGATCCGCTCGACTTCTCTCGCATTTTCTGCTAAGACTCGATCCTTCATTTTTTGAGCGCTTTCTTTTGCCGAATTGCGAATCTTTTCGATCTCTTTTTGAGCTTCAGCAAGTTTGCGTTCTGCTTCTTTTAAATCCGCCGTTGCTTTTCGCGCTCGTTCTTCTGCATTCGCAATGTCCTCCTCAATTTGAGAACGACGCTGAGATAAATTCTTGCCCAAAAATTTACGACCAAAGAAAAATAAGACCGCGATAATAATCGCTAAGTTAATAATATTGGTCTCAAGCAGATCGAAATTTAGTCCAAAGCCTTCCTCACCCGCTTCGGCCGCTTCTGCGAGGAAGTAAGAAAACATCCCCATCATCGCCATTTTTCCTTATAATTTAGTGTTATCATCTGTTTACTTGCTCACTAAGTCCGCACCGACCAGTTTTTCCAAAATTTGCCGACTTAGGGTATCCACTTGGGATTCTAGGGACTGGAGCGCCGCTTGTTTTTGGGCAATAATTTCGGCGCTGGCTTTCTCCCGTTGCCCCTGTACCTCTTGTTGCGCCTGAGCAACATTTTTCGCTGCTTGTTCTTGCGCTTCGGCTTGAGCTTGAGCAATCATTTCTTGAGACTCGCGACGAACCTCTTTCAACTGTTCATCAAATTTTTGAGCCAATTCTTCTGACTTTTTCGCATTTTCCTTGGCTTCATTGAGGTTTTGGCGAATATACTCAGCCCGTTCATCTAAAACCTTCGTTAAAGGCTTAAAGAACAAACCATTCATTAGGGCGACCAAAATCAAAAATTGAACCGCCATTAAGGGTAAGGTTGCATCAAAATCAAACAGTCCTCCTTCTTTGGCGGTTTCTGTTGCTTCTGCTGCTAGTAAAATCATCCAGTTTGTCATGTTCAGATGGTGATTATCGTTTACGCTGACATCGATTTAATCGGGAGGATGGGACTGTCCCACCCTCAAGACTTTTAGAGTTTACGCGAAGGGGTTAGCAAAGAGTAAAACCAGTGCTACTACCAGACCGTAAATGGTTAACGCTTCCATAAAGGCTAAGGAAAGCAGGAGAGTCCCACGAATTTTGCCTTCTGCTTCGGGTTGACGAGCAATCCCTTCTAAGGCCCGACCCGCTGCGTTTCCTTGTCCTAAGCCAGGGCCAATAGAAGCTAAACCAACCGCTAAAGCAGCAGAGAAAACGGAAGCAAGTGCAGTTAAAGAATCCATAATTTCTTTTCCTCGTTAAATTAATGTGATTTGGATGTTCAAGAAAAATCCGTAAAGACGGATACTAACACAATTGTCATGAAAGGGGATTTTAAGCAAGTGTTTTAGACAAATTGCTTATTCTTCTTCCCCATGTTCGAGAGATTCCCCAATATATGCTCCCGCGAGGGTGGCAAAAATGAGAGCTTGAATCGCGCTGGTAAACAGTCCTAGAGCCATCACTGGCAAAGGGACGAATAACGGCACCAGTAGCACTAATACCGCAACCACCAACTCATCAGCAAGGATATTACCAAAAAGTCGGAAGCTGAGGGAGAGGGGCTTGGTAAATTCTTCGAGAATGTTAATGGGTAACAGAATTGGTGTGGGTTCGATGTACTTTTTAAAGTAACCGATGCCACGTTTGCTTAGCCCTGCATAGAAATAGGCAGCAGAGGTTAAGAGAGCCAGGGCGACTGTTGTGTTGATATCGTTTGTGGGAGCCGCTAACTCACTATTGGGAATCTCAACCAGTTTCCAAGGAACCAGTGCGCCCGACCAATTAGAAACAAATATGAACAGGAATAATGTTCCCACAAACGGTACCCAAGGGCGATATTCTTTTTCACCAATTTGGGTTTTGGCAATGTCTCGCACAAAGTCTAAAGCGTATTCTAAAAAGTTCTGCACCCCACTGGGAACTCGGACTAGGTTGCGAGTCCCGAAGAAACTGGCCATGAGTAAAATGGCAATGACAATCCAGGAGGTGATAAATACTTGTCCGTGAACCGTGTAGTTGCCAATTTGCCAGTAGAAGTGTTCCCCCACTTCTAATTTAGCAGCGAGGGGGAAAGCAGGGATGACGTTTAAACCGTCTAACAAGGTCATGGAGCAATTTTCCCCGTAATCAAACACAATAGGTTTACGTAGTTTCTCCCTTTATTCCGATTCTCGGAAAAGGGTGGTTTGTAGGACGTAAACGATGATGGCTGCTTTGTAAGTCAGAAACCCAAGGAATACTGGCAGAATGGAAAGGGTTTTAATTTGAGTCGCAATAATCATCACAGCAATAAAAATCCCGAGACGACTGCCTCCCAGTTGAAATCCCCCGCTTCCTATTCCTTCAATATCCCGCGCCAAACGTCGAAAGTAAAGCAGTCCTGCGATCGCCCCTAAGAGGTAATTCAAGGCAGTTTGCCCTGAGTAGGCGATCCAAACGGTGACAAAGATTGTTCCCGTTAGCACCAGCATCACCAAATACAGGTAACGTTGGAGTTGATAAAACTCCGCCATTGCCCCATCAGTTTCTGGTTGGACTTCGGTTTGAGAACGGTTTTCTGTGTCTGTTGGAGATGACATGGTGATCCTCACGAGTTTTGGCTTGGGTTAATGAGGTTGCTTACACGAGCCACGAGCAATCATATCACGGTGTAGTAACAATTCTTTAATCTTTTTGCAATTTCAGGGTAAGGCTTTGAGCGGGCCACGATAAGTTAAACTTGATGGACTCTTCCCCCAAGGGGTCTAAATCTTCTCTAACCCAGTCTGTGAGGCTTAATTTTCTTCTTTGGCTGCTCACCCCTTTGTTTTTCTGCTCATTTGACCCTTTAACCTCTACTTTGCGCTAAATTGACGGGTTTTGACAAGAGGCGCGATTACCTTAAGAAGATTTAAAAGTCAGCACTTGTTGAAATTTTGGATGGGTCATTTATGATTTGTTATGGTTTTCCCCCAAGATACCAAGAGAGCCGAATGATTTAATTATTCATTATTCATTGTTTGCTAATGACTTCACGACGCAATTTTCTCAAAGGAACGATAATTAGCACAGCAGCCGCGCTAACAGCTAAAGCCTGTGGCGATCGCCAAAAACTGTCCAGCAATCAACCGAATCTTCTCTTTTTTTTAGTTGATGATCAACGCAATGACACTTTAGGATGTGCAGGACATCCAATTATTCAAACTCCTGTTCTTGACAGTTTAGCCACAAAAGGTTGCCGTTTTAGTAATGCTTTTGTTACGACTTCGATTTGTCCAGCGAGTCGTGCTTCTATCTTGACGGGACTCTATGAAAGGACACATGGTTACACATTTAATACACCTCCCCTTCAGGAAAAATATCTCGCAGAAAGTTATCCCAAACTCTTACGCAATCACGGCTATCAAACTGGTTTTATTGGGAAATTAGGGGTTGAAATGAATGAAAAACTGCTAAAGAATGATTATTTGATTTTTTACAGATATTAGGAAGAAATCCTTATTTTCATCAATTACCTGATGGGTCAAAACGCCACGAAACTGATTTAGCAGCAGATTACGCTATTGAGTTTATTGGCAATCAGCAAAGAGAAACTCCCTTTTGTTTAAGTGTTAGCTTTAATGCAGCACACGCCGAAGATAGCGATCGAGAAAATCATTATCCTTATCCTCCTTCTACGAAAGAGATGTATGAAGATGTTATGATACCGCCTCCACGATTGTCAGACCCATCAATTTTTAACGCTTTGCCAAAATTTTTACAGGAATCGATTAATCGCGAACGCTATTTCTGGCGCTGGGATACTGAAGAAAAGTATCAAAAAAATATGAAAGCATACTTCCGAATGATCACAGGAATTGATCAGGCGATCGGAAGAGTCATCAAGGAATTAAAAAGATTGAAATTAGAGCAAAACACGATTATCATTTATGCGGCAGATAATGGGTATTACATGGGAAATCGTGGGTTTGCTGGCAAATGGTCTCATTATGAAGAGTCTCTGAGAATTCCCCTGATTATTTACGATCCTCGTCTCCCAAATTCTCGTTCTGGTTTAGTAGAAAAAGCAATGGCTTTGAATGTTGATATTCCCAGTTCAATACTTGATTTTGCTGGTCTGAAAGTGCCATCTCACTATCAAGGAAATAGTCTCATTCCCCTCCTCTCTGGGAATAATCAGAGTTGGAGAAAGCATTTCTTTTGTGAACATTTAATGAATCATGGCGGAATTCCAAAATGGGAAGGAGTACGGGGAGAACGGTTTGTTTATGCCAGATATTTTGAACAGCAACCTGTCTATGAATTTTTACATGATCTAGAAGCAGACCCAGACCAGTTAGTTAATTTTGTCCGCGATCGCAGGTATCGCGAAACTCTAGAGAAAATGAGGAAACAATGTCAGGAAATGATTCGTCAATTTAGCATTGATGTTTCCTAGTTGGGTTGATGAGACAGCAATTCCAAGAGAAATCATTACTAGAATTGCCTGAAAAGGTTCGGCGCGATCGCGTGAAATAAAAACATGATTCTGCTCAAAAAACTCTCCATCAGAAGACAAAAAGTTTAGCTACCTTGTCGGGTTTGCTTCGTCCACCATCAGGTAACTTTACTTTTTGAAAATAATGAGACAGGTCACTATGATAGTTAGCTGCTGACATCCTTACGATCACTATAAGTTTTAATTAAGTATTCTATTTTTAAGATTATGATTTCTCATCACAGGTTAAGTTTCACACTTCTTAACATTCAACGAGAAACGTGGATTTGAGGTCGATCGCCCTTGACAAGAATGTGCAAATAATTTAGAGTCTTAGGTATGGGTGCTAGTCATGTCTAGTTTTAAAATTAGAAGAGACTAACCCTAACTTCTCGTTAAACACCTTCGTCAAGAGTGGATTTTACAGACGAAGCACGAAAGAAGTTGAAAATCTGAAGTTTTAACAAATTGCAACAAAAACTTGACATTTATAGAAAAGACTGCTAGTAATACTTCAGTCTTTTCTGAGTGATGAACGTAGCTGGCCCCACGACTTTGAGCGCTAGACATGAGAGAATAAGGTCTTGGGGTCTGAATTTAATTAAGTCAAGTGCAATGAACATTTTAGTCGTTGGAAGTGGGGGAAGAGAACACACCCTCGCTTGGAAATTATTGCGATCGCAAAACGTACAAAAAGTTTTCTGCATCGCTGGGAATGGTGGAACTGCTTTACTAAAAAACTGTGAGAACTTACCCGCAACGGAGGAAGACTTCCCTAAAATTGCTCATTATGCAAAAGAAAAAGCGGTTTCCTTTGTCGTTGTCGGTCCAGAAGCGCCCCTAGCCGGTGGGATTCGAGATTTTCTGGAAAAAGAAGGGATTGCTGTGTTCGGTCCAACCAAAGCAGGGGCAAAAATCGAAGCGAGTAAATGGTGGGCAAAACGATTAATGAGGGAAGTTGGGATTCCCACCGCACAAGGAGAAATCTTTACAGATGCAGCCAAAGCCAAGCGCTATATTAGTGAACAGGGAGCGCCAATCGTGGTGAAAGCGGACGGTTTAGCGGGAGGAAAGGGGGTCACGGTTGCGGAAACGATCGAAGAGGCTCACAGCGCGATCGACGCTCTATTTGCTGCCAAAACCGAGCAAGTGGTGGTGGAAGAATGTTTAAGCGGAGAAGAGGTTTCTGTTTTAGCCATCACCGATGGGATCACGATTCGTCCGTTACTTCCCGCCCAAGATCATAAGCGCATTGGGGAAGGGGATACAGGCAAAAATACGGGGGGAATGGGCGCTTACAGCCCTGCACCCATTATGACTCCAGAGTTGCTGCAAACGGTGACAGAAACGGTCTTAGAGCCGACAATCAAAGGGCTGCGCGATCGCGCCATTAATTATCAAGGGGTTTTATATGCAGGGTTGATGATCACTCCCCAAGGAGAAGCCAAGGTTTTAGAATTTAATTGTCGTTTTGGTGATCCTGAAACACAAGCGGTTTTACCCCTGCTAGAAACGCCCCTTGATGAAATTATTCTCGCCTGTTTAGAAAAGCGTTTGCATCAACTTCCTCCCTTCCAATGGTCGCCGAAAAAAGCCCTCTGTGTGGTCGCTGCGTCGGAGGGATATCCTGGCGCTTATGAGAAGGGAAAAGCGATTACAGGATTCCCAAAAACAGACGATGTGTTAATCTTTCAGGCGGGGACTTGTCTCGATGAAGACGGAAAACTGGTCACCAGTGGCGGACGAGTGTTAGGAGTGACTGGGTTAGGAGATGACTTTGACCGCGCTGCAGAAAACGCATATAAGGCGATCGCACAAATTCATTTCTCTGGCCTCTATTATCGATCAGACATTGGTTATCGGGTGCGTAACCTCGATTAGTGATGTTGGGACACTTTGATTTGATCGTGCTAGTTTTGGTTATGGAATTTGCATGATCACAAATTCTTTTTCGGGATAAAAGCTGCGAAAATAACTGCGATCGCTGAACGCAACAATCAGATTCATAAAAATATCAGGAGGCATTCCCAAATCTTCCCAAGGAAGGGATAATTCTAAACAATCGTTAAAATAAAATTTGGCTCTTGTCCGACGACCAAACCAGCGATTATTATCCGTTGCTTCTTCTAACCAGATAGTTTCTTCGACAATATTAATTCCAAGGTGATGATGATAGAAATAATCGAGAGGAGGATGTTGGGGAACATTGAGTAACGGAAGCTGACTATTGACTAAGGGAACCCCTGGATAAAACCAAAATAGGTGTAATTCTGGCGGTATATTAGTTCCTGGTTGAGCGCCTTGTTTGAAGTCAAAGCGGAAATAAAAGTTCAGATGATCTAACCCATACCAAAGCCGTTTCAGGTCGCTATTTTGGTGCATTGCGCCACTGGTAGCGATGTCAATGCGTCCTGCTTTATCCCAGTCTTGTTCATCTGCAATCCCATCAATAAAGGGGTGAATAAAACTTAGGGGAGGATGAGAATCTTTTCTTTGATGAGGTTCTAAAGGTTCTTGTAATTCATCAGGAATCGGTAAGTTTAAAGACTGATAAATTTTTGCTAGATGATTGCGAAATAATTCATCAAAAATGGCATCCTGATTAGAAGAATGTCCTTCCCCAAACCACCAAAACCAATCTGATCCTTCTGCGGCGTAAAGCGCTTCCCAGGCTTCTGGATTATTTTCCTCAGTCGCATCTGGATATTTGGCTAGGGTTGCTCTCGCTGCTGTCAATAAGTCCCAAGCGCGATTTTTAATCGGATCACCAATCCAAGTGCTGAGATCGCCATTAACCCAAGACCCACTATGGAGGCGCGCGCTGGGTAAAGTTGTCGTGGGGGCATATTTTGCTAAAAATTCCGAAACCGTGACCACTTCTAGACCTGAATGGTCGCTGAGACGTTGATAAAGTGCTTCCAAGAAAGGTTTTCCATCTTGCTGATATTGTTCCCAACAATTTTCCCCATCAAGGGCGATCGTCACTAACCAAGGCTGCTCGATCGGAGTTCCCAAACTATCTGCGATCGCATCTAAACGCTTAATTAAATCATTGGCTGCGGTTTGGGGAGACAGTTTGCTGTAGGTAAAACCAATTAAATCTGATAAACGATGATCGCGAAAGACAACGGCAAGGTCGCCATGAGGAGTCGGGAGACGATAGGGACGATATAGTAATTCAGGAGCGTAGAGCGTTCCCTGTTCGTTGCGATGGAAGAAATGCTTTAGCGTCCAGCCTAAAATCGCTTCATCGGAACAAAACCAATTAAACCCTGCTTGGGCAATATAAGGTAAAACAGAGGGACTAATGGCTTGTTCTGAGGGCCAAAGTCCTTTGGGTAGAGTGTCGAAGTAGGATTGATAGATTGCTTTGGCTTTTTCCAAATGACGGGGAATATCTTCTTCCCATGTAAAGCGATGTTCGGGAAGGGTAAGATCAGGGATTGCGATTTGAGCGAGATTAGTGTCTGCTAGCAAAGGAAGAATGGGATGAGTGTAAGGACTGGTGATGATTTCCAGTTGCCCACTGTCTTGCATCCGTTTATGTTGCGGGATAATCTGACGGATGATTTCTTGTTGTTTGGCGTATATTTTTTGTCGATCGCGCAGAGTAAACCCTTGTCCTTTATTCAACCAACGAGCAACTTCTGGGTCTTCCCAGAATAACGGATCAATCCATGCTAAATTATGCCATGCTAAGAGGTCGCTGTAGTCTTGAGTTGTCCAATGATACAAACACCACGCAGCGCCATGATTCTTCCGTTGTTGATATAGTTGTCGATAACGGGGATGGGGGTCGATCAAAGTGCGATAATTGCCATCAAAAAACTGATTGATGATATATTCTCGCTTAGGGCGATCGAGCTTATAGTCTGGGGTTAACGTCAGATTCAAATAGGGATCGTTGGCTTTTCCGTTCGCATAATCCTCTAGTTGACGAATGAGGGTAGGAACTAAATTAATTGTCTGGTGCAATTTTGGGTAACGCTGTAACAATAAGATTAAATCGAGATAATCTTTTGTCCCATGCAAGCGGACCCAAGGAAGATGATATTCTCCAGGGGAAAAGGAATAAAGCGGTTGATGCTGATGCCAGACAAAGGCGATGTAGAGAGGATAGGCCATATCAGCTTGAGGAAAGCAATGGATAATATTTGTGAGAACAGGTTACGCGGGAAAAGCAAATTTTAGCGTAACCTGCAGTTCATGAAGGGTTTCGTTATTGATTGCCAACAGTGGGAGCAGTGATTTCGGCAAGGGAAAGTTTTTGTTTCTCAGCACTGGCTTCTTCTTGAAGCAGCGTTTTAATCTGAAGGATTTCTGTATTGGTAACAGAGGCATTCGCGATCGAGAACAAAGGATTTGATAAAATTCCCGCTAAAGATGTCACCACTAGGGTGAAAACTAACCCCACTTGTAAGGGACGCATTCCCGAGAGATTCCAACGCACAGCAGGATAGTTTTGAATCGCTTCTGACATTTCTTGAGGTTCTTTCACCACCATCATTTTTACCACACGGATGTAGTAGTAGATGGAAATAACGCTGGTAACTAAGCCAAGGATAACCAATCCATATAAATCAGCTTGCCAACCTGCCCAGAATAAGTAAATCTTCCCAAAAAAACCAGCAAGGGGAGGAATTCCCCCAAGGGAAAGTAGGCAGATACTCAAACCGAGGGTGAGGAGGGGGTCTTTTTGGTAAAGTCCTGCGTAGTCCGTAATTTGGTCGCTTCCTGTGCGGAGGGAGAACAAAATCACCCCTGTAAATGCTCCCAAATTCATGAAGAGATAAACCAGCAGATAGAAAATCATGCTGGCGTATCCCGCTTGTGTCGCAGCTACCATGCCAATCATGACAAACCCTGCTTGTCCGATCGAGGAGTAGGCTAGAAGACGTTTCATGCTGCTTTGCGCCAAGGCGACGGCATTGCCTAAAATCATACTGAGGATCGCCAGCGCTGTGAAAATTAAGCGCCATTGCGGTTGTTCGAGGGGAAACGCCACCACTAATAAACGAATCGCAAGGGCAAACCCAGCAGCTTTCGATCCTACTGAGAGGAAGGCGACCACAGGGGTGGGCGATCCTTCATAAACATCAGGAGTCCATTGGTGGAAAGGCACTGCCGAGATTTTAAACGCTATCCCTGCAATCATAAACACCAGGGCGATCGCGCTGGCGAGTTCTCCCCCTTCGCTTTGGGCGATTCCCGCAGCGATTTGAGGTAAAGTGGTTGCCCCTCCTGATAAACCATACAACAGAGAAGAGCCATAGAGGAACACTGCAGAACTCGCTGCCCCAATCAGCAGGTATTTTAACGCAGCTTCATTGGATCGCGAATCTCGCTTCATGTATCCTGTCATCAGGTAGGAGGAGATACTGAGGGTTTCTAAGGCGACAAAAATCATCACCAGTTCATTGGCCCCTGCGAGGAACATTCCCCCAACCGTCGCAGTTAACATAATCGTAATGAACTCGGACAGGGCTGAACCTGTTTGTTCTACATACCGAATTGACATTAAAATCGTGACGGCGGTGGAAAGGGCGATAATGCTACGAAAAACGATGCTGAGGTCATCGGCGCTAAAACTCCCTAATAGGGCGATCGGGCTTTCTGTATCCCATTGCAGATATAGCGCGATAACGGAGGTGAGTAACCCGCCAATAGCGAGATAAGGCAGCGATCGCGCGCTCTCGCGTCCCAAAATCAAGTCTCCCACCAGAACAATCAGGAGGGTAATAATGACGATTCCTTCGGGCAGAATTAAACCAGCATTGAGTTGATCAGAAATACTACTTGCCAAGTCCATCTTTATAGAATTACACAATTTTTACAGTTTATTAATACAGCGTACCAAGATTTAGGGTAACAGTCTGAGTATTTTTCGAGAGGAGTGATCATCAAGGCGATCGCGAACCCAATTCGTTTTCTCCTTGCCATTCGCCCTTAGCTTAATATAACTTAATTTTTTCTTGAGAACGGTTTCCGTCTCTAAGGTAGCCAGGGATAACCGCGGAAGTTAGGTTTCCGTTTTTCGAGAAAGGCTTGTTTCCCTTCGCTGCCTTCTTCGGTCATGTAATATAAAAGGGTAGCATTGCCAGCGAGTTCTTGTAAGCCCATTTGCCCGTCACAGTCGGCATTAAAGGCAGCTTTTAAGCAACGGATCGCAGTGGGGCTTTTTTCTAAAATTTCATCGCCCCAGTTAATCCCCTCTGCTTCCAATTCTTCGACGGGGACAACTTTATTCACTAAACCCATTTCTAAGGCTTGTTGGGCGCTGTACTGACGACAGAGAAACCAGATTTCCCTTGCTTTTTTTTGTCCCACTACTCGTGCGAGATAGCTTGCGCCAAAGCCACCATCAAAACTGCCCACTTTCGGCCCGGTTTGCCCAAAAATGGCGTTATCTGCAGCAATGGTGAGGTCACAGACTAAATGTAACACTTGACCGCCCCCAATTGCGTAACCCGCCACTAAGGCGATCACAACTTTTGGCAGCGATCGAATGGCTCGTTGTAGATCAAGGACATTGAGACGGGGTGTTCCCTCATCGTCTAAGTAACCTGCTTTTCCCCGCACACTCTGATCACCCCCTGCACAAAAGGCATATTTCCCGTCGGTGTGAGGACCTGCACCTGTTAACAAAACAACTCCAATGCTAGTATCTTCTCGAATGTGCGCGATCGCGTCATAGAGTTCAAAAACGGTTTTCGGTCGAAACGCATTGCGTTTGTGAGGACGATTAATGGTCAATTTCGCAATGCCATCGGTTTTTTCATAGAGAATATCTTCGTAAGTTTTGACAGTTTTCCAGTTAGTCATAGGAGAATGGATAATGAATAATTATGATCATCGTGGGAGATGCCTTTGGTGAGATTATTTGCCAATGCAAAAGCGACTAAAAATGCGATCGAGCATCGATTCTGTTACCTCTTCGCCTGTGATTTCTCCTAATGCTTGAATGGCACTGCGAAGATCAATTGTCCAAAAGTCGAAAGGAAGCCGTTGCGCGATCGTTTCCAAAACCTGCTCTAAGGAGGTTTTCGCCCTTGTTAAAGCAGCAGCTTGGCGCTGGTTAATGGCAAACTCGCGGTTGGCTGCGCTAACCTTCCCTTTCTGGATTAAACTAAGGATAGTGGTTTCGAGGTCTTCAATCCCTTCTGAATGGGCGACAGCGGTGGCGACAGTGGTTTGAATTTCTTCAGGATACTGCACTGCACTGGCGGGAGTGAGGTCAGTTTTATTAATCACCAAGATCACAGGGCGCTGTTTCACCTCTTTATAGATTAAATCATCGTCTGTTGTCCAACCTTGTTGAGCGTCGATGGTGTGTAAAATTAAATCAGCTTTTTCTGCAGCTTTGCGCGATCGAGCGACACCAATTTTTTCCACTTGATCCTCGGTTTCTCGGATTCCTGCGGTGTCCAACACTTCTACAGGAATCCCGCCAACGACTAAATTGGATTCTACCACATCGCGGGTCGTGCCTGGTAAATCGGTGACAATGGCGCGATCGCTGCGACTCCAAGCATTCAATAAACTTGATTTTCCCACATTCGGTCGTCCCACGATCGCCACTTTAATTCCTGTGCGAAGTAATTCCCCTTGATCTGCTGTATTGAGGAAATCTTCAACGCGGCTTAAAACTGCTTTCACTTGCTGCTGAATCTCCCTATCATCTAAAGGCGGTAACTCATCAGCAAAATCTACTCGTGCTTCCACTTCCGCCAAAATATCCAAACAAGTGCTGCGTAACTCCCGAATCGGCTGCGCTAACTTTCCTTGTAACCCAGCCAGTGCCATCTCTCCAGCTTGTGGCGATTTTGCGCCCACCAACTCCGCAATACTTTCGGCTTGGGTTAAATCAATGCGTCCATTGAGAAACGCCCTCAGCGTAAACTCACCTTGTTGAGCCAATCTTGCGCCCTGTTCTAAACATAACTGTAACACTTGTTGAACTGGAATCATCCCACCATGACAGTGTAACTCTACCACATCTTCTCGCGTGTACGACCGAGGAGACCGCATAATTAGCAGTAACGCTTCATCAAGGGTTTTTTGGGTTTCTGGATGACGGACATACCCATACAAGATGCGATGAGACTCCCACAGCTGCTTCCCGGGGGTGTAAAATATTGTCTTAGCGATCGAGAGGGCGTTTTCTCCAGATAAGCGAACAATCCCCACACTTCCCTGCTGGGGGATAACTGGGGTTGCGATCGCGGCGATCGTATCTCCTTGCATAGTTTAATCCTTTTTTCTTTAAAATAACAAGATGAACATGACATCAGAGGGAATTAAAATGATGAAAGTTATTAAGCGAACCGCTACTGAACTTGTTTTTCAGAATGTCCAACTCTCCTCTTTTTTCATATTGTGGGCTTTTGGATTTATGGGACCCCCCCTATTTATGGGATATATGACAATAAGGACATCTGAATCAGTCACATTATCCTGCGATCGCGTCGAACCTAAATTAGTTAATTGCCAGTCTAAAAAAACGCCTTTGTTTGAGATTGCACCAGCAACAGTCAAGCAATATAATTCCGTCACCGCAGCCGAGTATAAGCGAGAAACTACTGAAGATGGTGTCGAACATTATGTGGAATTAACAACAAAAAATCGAAAATTCTCCATCTTTCAAGGTAATATTTTTATTAATGAAGTTAAGGGGAATCCTGAAACTGCGTTGAAGTTTGCGAATCGTCTGAACCAGTTTTTGCAATCAAATCAACAATCAATCTCTTTAACTAAAAATGTGGAGTCAGGAGTATTTTTTGCGCTAGGCTTTTTAAGTGTCTTTATCATCATTGGTGTTTTTACCCTTCATAACTTTGTTAGAATTATAACACTTAAATTAGATAAAAATAGTAATCAGATCAACGAAAGAGTTTTATCTATTTTGGGTTTATGGACAAAATCTTCTAGGTTACAAGAAATTGAGAAAATAGAGGTAGAAGAGGGTGAAGATAGTGATGGCGATTTATTTTTCCGACCTGTAATCGTTATGGAATCTGGAAAAAAATATTACTTGGGACCATCTGTTTCAAAAAGAGAGACAGCATCTGTTAACGTTAATGAAGTGAAAAATTTCCTTGATTTAGAGTCGTCATCTACTACGGATGGGTTTTAACTTGTTCAGGGATGAGGTGAACTTTTTCTGTCCATCTTTCATTTTAAAGATATTTTAGGGACTATTTCTAATTAAATCAGTTAAGATGTTAGCCGTTGAGTGTTAAAACTTCCAATTAGTGTTATGGAAAACGTTTTAGAAATTTTAGATAATCTCCCTGCTACCACAGAAATTAATACTCTAACTTTGGCTCGAATTACGTTGTTATTCATCATTATTGTTAGCTTATTACTGGTTCTAATTTTTATTACTAAACTAATTAATTTGCTGACTCAACGACTGTTTCCAGAAGCAGTGAGTTTGGTTTATCAAAAAACGATTGCACCTTTTCAGGATTGATTTAATTGCAAGTTTAGGAGTCGGTGGTTTAGCCGTTGCTTTCGCGGCACAAAAAAGTTTAGAACAGCTTTTAGGAGGGATTGTTTTATATGTCGATCGCCCCTTTGTCACGGATGATTATATTGGTTTACCTGATGGAACATTTGGCAGAGTCGAATCAATTGGACTGCGATCGACCCGCATTCGTGTATCTGGAAAAGGGACATTAATGGTTGTTCCCAATAGCTTTTTAACTCAAACCAATATTGAAAACTTTACAGGGGCAAAAAAGGTCATTTCCATGATTTATATTACCTTTGTTCAAATTATATCAGATACAGAAAAAGCCTTTATTCGACAAGTGATTACCAATAGCACTAAAGAAATTTTTGGCGTTGATCCTCGTAGCACTGAAATTACATTTAAACCTGTTGAAAGAAATGGTAGCAATGTTACACAAGCACAAGTGAGCTTTTTTATTTTAGGATCGGGAGAAGTCTCGATGGAATTACGCCGTCAACTCTTAGATGCAGCGCGACAAAATATTAATCGTGAGTTAAGAGAATTTGGTATTGAATTTAACGTAGAAGACCGTACCATTAATGTGGATGCACCGATTACGATTTAGGGAGTTAGAGAGGAAATGAACGCGATCGCTGATTTATTTTTAAATATCTTAAAACGGTTTCAAAATCAATTTTTTGATGAACAAGCGCAGACTTTTTTAATTGAATTTAGTCAAACCTTTACCGTTTTCTTAATCTTAGTCTTTATTGCGATCGCTCTCGGACGTTATCTATCATTATTTACAGATTAATTTAGTCGGACTTTTAGCGATTGCCTTTGCAGCGCAAAAAACCTTGGAACAATTATATTATTAGGAACATTAGTCTTAGATCTCGATCGACCTTTTATGCCAGGGGAATATAGAAGAAGCATTAGTGGAACAAGTGGTTAAAGAAAGCACTAACGCTTTATTTGGAATTGACCCTGGAAGCACTCGCATTACCCTCACTCAACCAGAAGATAAACCTGGAACTCGCGCCCGTGTGACATTTTTTATCTCAATGTGCAAAGAAGACTCCCGACATAATTTTAATTTGTCGGGAGAT
>CAYXDG010000066.1:0-19975 GCA_964463655.1 uncultured Dactylococcopsis sp. | reverse complement strand
TTCTATCTCTTCGGTTTGATTAACATTATCTTCTAAAGTCTCGGCAGTATTTTCGGTTTCATTTCCATTAGAATCTGGAGAGTTTTGGGAAGTTTCTTCTTCCATATTTTCGGTTTGATTAGTTTCGGAATCAGCAGGAGTTTCGATCCACTGGAGTGCGAATGCTAAGACTAAAGGACCAGCGCGATCGCTGTTAGGATTATATTGGACTTGTTCTTGTGTTGTATCACTTTCAGCCCAGCTTTGTTCATTGGTATAAGCTAAGGGGGTTGCTTCGACATTTTCTAATCCGATTACATCCACAGGACGTGCTAAAGGATAGACGGTAATTCCATTCCCAAAAGGATTAGTAATGGGATGATCGCCATAGCGAGTCACTAACGCCGTTGCAATATTAAATCCTAACACTTGTCCTTGTCCAGACGCATCAACAATGACGCGATCGCTTAATTGAATTCCCCACGTTTCTAAAATCGGGTCTAAACCACTATTGCTATTAGGATCAAGAAGTAATAAAAGATTCCCTCCTCCTCCGAGATACTTTTGAATTGCTTGGATTTCTCCTGGGAATAATTCTTGCTGGGGAGATGCAATAATTAACACACTACTGGGAGTGTTTGGAAGATTGGTTTGTTCCGCGAAATTGAACGGTTCAACTTGATACCCTTGTTCGGTTAAACTAGCAACAGCTTGGGATAATCCTCCTTGGACTTCTTCTAGTGACGGTTCGCCATGTCCTTGTAAAATATAGATAAAAGAAATGCGATCTTTTTGGATATTTCTGATTACACTGGTTAATCTAACCTCAGAGATAACTTCTCCCTCAGTCACCTGTTGAACAAACTGAGTTTTCCCATCATACTCAACATAAACCTCGCCATAAGATTCTACGCCAAACTCTTGAACTTTTGCAAGATTCGTTTGCGGATCGATAAACTCAAACTGAAATTTATTGCTATACTGTTGATAGTTTTCTAATAAGCGTTTATTCTCTTCAGATGCGGGAAAATCAAAGATAAAAACTGTGAGAGGCTGTTCTAAACTTCTGACTAATTGTTGAGATTGAGATGCTAGAGTAAAAAGATTGTTTTCTGTTAAATCAATGGTTTTTTCATAGCGAATCCCTAAAAAGTTCAGCAGTCCTAAAATGACTACTAGCGCGATTGTGGCGATAATTGCGTTTAATCCTGTTTGGGTCGATCGCTGTTTCCAAAATCCCCAACTCGCAATCAATAACCCAATCATAACAACAACGCCACCTGCGGCAATTAATGCCAAAGGAATAGAAGACCATTCCCCTGCGACATAACCCGCAGTCGCACCAACAAGGATAATCGCAATCCCAAACAGTAACCAATATTTAGCCATGAGTTAGGGTCTATTTGTTCCATCACAGAAAGATATTATAGGAGACAATGGGAATGTTTGTGAGAATCAGAAGATTGATTTTTTTGAAGTATCGTCACCGAAAAACCATTATCGAACTGATTGGGAATCCATGAGATTACGATCGCGCTTTGAAAGCATAATGCTATCTTGCTAATAGCTCTGATACTTTTGCGCTAAAATTTGGGAATAAGGGACTGGTTAAGGTGTCTGGTTCTGACAAAGTTATCACTGGTTTCAAGACGTTTTCTTCTTGTCGATAAATCGTGATTGTTCTATTGCGCCAGTCACAAACCCAATACTCACGAACACCGCGATCGCCGTACAAGTCTAATTTAATTTTGTTATCTCGTCTTTCATTGCTTTTCCCTTCAGAAAGAACTTCGATAATTAATTCGGGTGCGGAGACCAGATGACCTTTTTCATCTAGATAGTTTTCTAAGGTTTTTGTACTCGCCCAAACCACATCAGGAATCACATTATCAGCATCGGAGAAAATAATTCCAGGAGTGGTAACAACTTGACCTAAACCACTTGTGTTAGACCAGCTTTTGAGAGCAAATACAAGATTAGTGCAGGTTTCTTGATGTTTCCAATGGGGCGCTCTGGTCACAAATAATTCTCCATTAATTATCTCATAGCGATGCCATTCATCATACTCTAATGCTTCGAGATCGGCAGTTGTCCAGTGTTTAGATTGGTTATGTATTACTTGCATTTTATCCTTTTGCGATCGCGCAGCTTATGACATTTCTCCCTGTCAATTATAACAATCAACTCCTCGAAAACTCGATCGCGACAACCTTAAAATGGTATAAGTTAAACTACAAACAAGACTATAAAACTTTTTAGCTTGAGTTGACTATGACTACAACCCTCCCCCCGAGATCAACGGAATCTCCTTTTATCCAATTACTAAAATGGATTGCAGACCCCTTAAGTTTTTTAGAAAAATCACTTCAAGAATATGGCGATCCGTTTACCTTGGAGTTTCGCAACATAAACCCGTTTGTTTTTATTTCCAACCCTGAAACCATACAAGAAATTTTAACCCGCGATCGCGCTAATTTTTATGGGGGAAAAGAGAACTATATTTTATTACCCATCGTTGGCGAAAATTCTATCTTATTAACAGATGGAACGGTTCACGATCGCCAACGTAAATTAATTTTTCCGCCGTTTCATGGTGATAAAATTCGTCACTATGGGAAAATTATGGCAGAAATTACGCAAAAAGTGGCTAAAAAATGGGAAACAGGACAACCTTTTTCCATGCGGTCATCTATGCAAGAAATTACGTTGGAGGTGATTATGCAAGCAGTTTTTGGCATTACTGAGGGCGATCGACATTCCCGATTAAAAAGTCGTCTGGCTAAAACTTTAGAATTAACAGGCGGTTCAGTTTTACGTTCTAGTTTACTCTTTTTACCAGCTTTACAACAAGATTTTCCTGGCAGTCCTTGGCGTGATTTCCTTCAACGTCAAAAAACGATTAATGATTTATTACAAACAGAAATTGAGCAGCGACGAAACCAGAATCAAGATGAGGGACAAGATGTTCTCAGTCTATTAATATCAGCAAAAGATGAAGACGGAAACCCCATGAGTGATGAAGAATTACGGAGTCAATTACTTACTCTTTTATTTGCTGGACATGAAACTACTGCCACTGCTTTAGCATGGGCATTTTATTGGATACATAAACTCCCAGAAGTTCGAGAAAAATTATTAGCTGAATTAGCAACCCTCTCTGATGTCAGTGATATTAAAGCATTGAATCAACTCTCCTATTTAGATGCAGTCTGCAAAGAAACACTCCGCATTTATCCTGTTGCCTTTGTTACCTTTCCTCGGGTGACAAAATCAACAATTAAAGTCGGAGATTATGAATATCCTCCCAATACAGTTCTTGCGCCTTGCATTTATCTTTTACACCATCGCAAAGAGATTTTTCCTAATTCCAAAGAGTTCAAACCAGAACGCTTTTTAGAACGAGAATTTAGCCCTTATGAATTTCTGCCTTTTGGGGGAGGAAGTCGTCGTTGTATTGGGGATGCGTTTGCGCCAATGGAGATGAAAATTGTCATCGCCACTGTGTTGAAACAGTATCAATTAACATTAACATTAGCAGAAAAGAAAGCAGTTAAACCAGTGCGAAGAGGGGTAACAATCGCGCCAGCAGGAGGCGTTAAGATGATAATGGAACGTCTCTAATTTAGGAAAATCAATGGTTTAATGGGACATATTATGATGATGATGGTCATGACCATCCATACTGTCTGAGGAAGCATCTTTTTCCCCAATATTTAATTCAATAATGGTCATATTTTGTTGTCCCACGCTCACTAACCCCATTGTAATTTGCCCGATCGAGACAATTCCCATAGAAACAAACCCCACGGATAATAATCCCATTGGAATTAAACCAATCGAGATTAAACCATGAGGGACAGCGCCAATGGAAATTAAACCATGAGGAGAGATTCCAATACAAAAGATACCATCATGAGGGGCAACTCCAATGTTAAATAGTTTTTGATTTTTGAGCGACAGTTTCATGGATTTATGGATTATTCTAGTAAGTGCTATCAAAGCATAAGCGTTATTTCCGTAATTTGTCAAAAGACAGGCTGTAGAATTTCAGAATATGACCGCAAATATACAAGGTTTAGAAACCACTCCTCTCCTGCAAACTCTAGAATTGATTCAAAACCCAATTCGTTTTTTTGCGAAATATCAACAACAATATGGGGATATTTTTTCAGCTAGAATTTTAGGCTATCAGTCGCCTCCTGTTTATTTTATCGGTGAACCGAATGCAGTAGAAGCCATTTTTAATGCACCGTCTAGCCAGTTTCAGTTAGGAAAAATAACCCATGTATTTCAGCCGTTCACAGGGGATCGATCGCTGATCATGTTAGATGGACAAAAACATCTTCGTCAGCGAAAATTATTAATCCCTCCTCTCCACGGAAAACGGATGCAATATTATCAAGAGGCGATTTGTGAGTTAACCGAAGAAGCCATGAAAACTCTGCCAAAAGAGCAACCGTTTTCTGGTCGCAAGTTAACCGCAGAGATTACCTTAAAAGTGATTCTACGAGTAGTTTTTGGTTTACAGCCAGGAGTGCGATCGCAGCAATTAGAAAGCCGAATTTCCCAGCTTCTCGAAATGATTACAAACCCTTTTTATTCTAGCTTATTTTTCTTTCCGCCGTTACAGATGGATTTTGGAAAATATAGTCCTTGGGGAAACTTTGTCAGAAAACAAAAGGCGATCGATGATCTAATTTATGCAGAAATTCAAGAGCGTCGCCAACAAGATTATTTTCAAAACACCGACATTTTAAGTTTATTACTTTCTGCTGAAGATGAAGCGGGAAACAAAATGACCAATCAAGAATTACGGGATCAACTGATTACTCTTTTGTTTCTAGGTCATGAAACCACTGCATCTTCTCTAGCTTGGATGTTTTATTGGGTGTATTCTTCCCCGCAAGTTTTGGAAAAATTAACCAGAGAAATCAAAGCACTCGGACGATCTCCCCAACCCCAAGATTTAATTAAACTCCCTTATTTAGAAGCAATTTGTAAAGAAACATTAAGACTTTATCCGATCGCGTTAATTTCGCAACCGCGAGTGGTTCAGGAAACAATGACCCTTCATGATACGTCATTCCCCCCAGAAACAATTTTAGTGCCTTGTATTTACTTGGCACATCATCGAGAAGAAACCTATCCCAACGCTGAAACTTTTCAGCCCGATCGATTTCTAGAGAATCAGTTTAGCGCTTATGAATACTTTCCCTTTGGTGGGGGAAGTCGTGCTTGTATTGGAGCGGCTTTTTCCTTGTACGAAATGAAATTAATTTTTGGGACAATTTTTGCCAATGTATCTCTAAAATTAGCAGAGCAAAAGCCCATTCAACCTGTACGAAGAGGAATCACGATCGTTCCGTCGGGAGGCGTTATGTTAGAAATCAGTGATCAGTGACCAAGTTCCTGTTTCCCAAAGAACTAATAATCAATCCTCAAAGTGACAATTGATAAACTAGCATCAAAAGCCCTGTGCAAACCTGTAAAAATTAGTCAAAATAAGAGGTAACATTCAACATGAAGCAAACAGAAATGATCATGAAATCTTTAAGAAGTTGGAGTCTTCGGTTAGGATTGTTTAGCGGTGCAATGCTAGGTGTCCTATTAGGGATGACTCCCAATAGTTTAGCGATCCCACAATCCCAAATTTTGCAAAAACTACAGCAAGTTCCCGTCTTTACAGTTGCTAACCAAAACGGTGCTCCTTTAGTCGCGCAAGGAGAAGGGAACAGTCGTGTAGCGGGTGTTTTTATTAGCCAAGAAGATGCTCAAGAGTTTATTGGTCGTTTGAGAGAGCAAGACCCTGAGTTGGGACAACAAGTACAAGTGGTTGCGCTCACTTTAGCGAGAGTGTACCAACTTGACCGTCAAGTGCAAGGTCAACCCAATGCGATCGACTTTGCTTATGTTCCAATGGAAGAAGAGGTCGAAGCGGCTCTTTCCCTCCTGAGAGGACGCGGTCAACAAATTGAGAATTTCGCTGGCGTTCCTCTGTTTATTGCTCGCGGTGGGGAAAATCAAGGATATTTGATGATTGAACAAGAAGGTCAGCAAATTATCCCCATGTTCTTTGAAAAGCAGCAACTACAACGGATGATTGACCAGTTTAAGCAAAGCCAACCCGAGCAAGCAAACTCTGTACAGATTGATATTGTTACCCTACAAAGTATGTTACAAACCTTAGAAGAAAAAGATGACCAACAATTAAGTCAGGTGGTCTTAATTCCTTCTCAAGAGTCGATCGAGTTTCTGCGCTCAGTGTCTCAACAGCAACTACAACAACGACGAATTCCCCAAGAGTAAGTGTTGAAGCGATGGTTTCTGGTCGGGAGTTAGCGCTGTGGCGCGAAAAAAGTCATCAAGAGGCGATCGCGCTAGGGATTCCTCCTCAAGAAGTGGATTGGTTAATTGAAGGTTTAGTAGGGTTAAGTCCGTTAAGTTTGCGCCTAGAAAACTATAAAACCACTGCGGAACTTTCCCTGCGGATTCCTTTCTCTGAACTCAAACAACTCTGGGAAAAACGTCTCCAAAAACGGATTCCAGTCCAATATCTCGTCGGGGAAACCCCTTGGCGAGATTTTCTGCTGAAGGTGTCTCCTGCGGTGCTGATTCCTCGACCTGAAACCGAATTGCTCCCAGAAATTGCTTTGAGTCATGCTAATGAGGAACTAAAACAAGGTCATTGGGTTGATTTAGGAACAGGAAGCGGAGCGATCGCTCTAGCATTAGCTAAACGACTCCCCTCGGCAACCATCCACGGGGTTGATAAGAGTTGGGAAGCGATCGCGATCGCGAAAGAAAACGCTCAAAGATATAACCTAGAAACAAGAATCCAATTCCATCAAGGATCATGGTTTTCCCCCTTAACTCCTCTCCAAGGGAAAATCAGCGCCATGATTTCTAACCCTCCCTACATCCCCACAGATAATTTAGCCGAGCTACAGCCAGAAGTCGCTGATCATGAGCCAAAAATCGCCTTAGACGGGGGAAAAGATGGCTTAGATGCTATTCGTCATTTAATTGAGAGCGCCCCAAAATTCGTGCAAAACGGGGGATTGTGGCTGATTGAAATAGAAGCGCGACAAGGAGAAGCCGTTCAACAATTGCTGAGAGAGAACGGCTATTATCGTAACATTGAGATCAAGAAAGACTTAGCTGGTAGCGATCGTTTTGCTCTGGCTGATGTGAACAAACCGACATCAGACCCTTATCATGGATGATGGCTAGTCGTCTGTATTAAAGCTGAAATGGATAACCTGAACTCCCCTTCCCCTGATAAAATCGCTGAACTACAAGATAAACTCTTCTCCGCAAAAAAACAACTGCCCCTTGTTGAAGAATTAGCTAGTTTAGGAGAAGCTGGCTTAGATGTTTTAATGACCTTTTTAGAGAAAGAAGGGAGCAATCCGACTCCTGCTGTTGGAGAGGCTTATCTTGAATTATATTCAGCCAAACTTCCGAAAACAGAAGCCTTTTTACAAGCCAACTTTCCCCAAGGAATTATTCCTCTTCACAGCGATCGCGCCATTAATTATTCTCCCATTCAACAGGCCCTGATCAACCGCGACTTTCAAGAAGCCGATCGCCAGACTCTCCTGAAACGCTGCGAGTTAGCAGGGGAACAAGCGATCCAACGGAAATGGATATATTTTACGGAAGTTGAAAACTTTCCGACCACCGATTTACAAACAATGGATCGCTTGTGGTACATTTATTCTCAAGGGAAATTTAGCTTTTCTGTACAGCGAAAAATCTGGCTGTCTCTCGGACAAGACTTCCCGAAATTATGGACAAAAATTGGTTGGAAAAAAGGAAATCTTTGGACACGCTATCCTAATGAATTTATTTGGGATTTAAGCGCACCATTAGGACATCTTCCCCTATCGAATCAGTTAAGAGGTGTGCGAGAGTTTGCTTCTTTAATGAATCATCCCGCATGGAAGACAAGTAATCATTAATCATTAACAATTCAAGCGATCGCATTACAGGTAGCGAGTCCAATGCTCGATCGCAATTGTGAATGCAGAGTTTAACCGGAACGCCCGATTCCTGAAATAATGGTAGATGCGATTAAAGTAGAAAATGATTAAATAATTTAAAATGAAGTTTCGCTCTTTCTTGCTGAGTTTAATTACAGTATCCATTATTTTTCTTGCCATCTTTGGGGTGAGTCTCAATTGGCTGCTTGAAGAAAGTCCCTTAATCTATCGCAATGGCGGGATGGTCAAATCTCCCACTGCTGCAAAATTTATCCCGAAACAAGCGCCAGTGGTGGCTTCTCTGTTAGTGGATATTGAACGCTTAGAAGCCTATCGTCAACTCCGCACTCCCTTAACCATTCGATCGCGCTCTCAACAAGAATTAGACCGCCTCAAAGCGCAATTTCTCGCCAGTCGTCAACTTGACTACGATCAAGACATTAAACCTTGGTTAGGTGAAGAAGTCACTCTCGCTGTCACTGCTTTAGATTTTGATCGCGATCGCACTAATGGAGTCCAGCCAGGTTATCTCCTTGTCACCACCACCGAAGATCAAGAACTCGCCAAAGAATTTCTCCAGGCTTATTATTCCCGACAAGCCGTTTCTCCGAACACCGATTTAGTCTTTGAACGTTACAAAGGAATCAACATCACCTATCGCCGTCCCCTCCAAAAAAAACCCGATCCCAATGCGGGAGCGTTAGCGAGTGCGGTGGTGGGCGATCATGTCCTCTTTGCCAACCATCCGAAAGTGTTGCGGGAAGCGATTAATAACATCCAAGTTCCCAGTTTGAGCTTAGAAGAAGCCATTCCCTACCAAAAAGCCCAAAAAACCATTACCAATCCTCGGATTAGTCAGCTTTACTTAAACTTACCTGCCGTTGCTGCTTGGATTGCTCAACAACCCGCCCTTCCCCTACAAGATAATCAACCCACTCTCACCGCAGGAGTTTCTGTCACGCCAGAAGGTTTGAAAGCCCAGACCGCTTTATTAGGAGTGGGAGACGAAGAAAACCGCCCTCCCGCCTTATCCCAACCCGTAAACGCCTTAAACTATCTCCCCAGTGACAGTGTTCTCGCCGCAGCAGGAGTGAATTTAAATCAGCTTTGGGATAGTATGAATGATTTAGCAGTGGATAGTCCAACCGCAACCTTGATTCAAAACTTAGAAAGCACCTTAGAAGACCCATTTGGAATTTCGATCGCCGATCAAATCTTCCCTTGGGTAAAAGGAGAATATGCGATCGCGCTGTTACCAGACCAAGGAGATTGGGTTTTTGTGGGAGAAGAAGTCGCCGAAACCGAAGCCCAAGCAGCTGTTAAGGAATTAGACGAACAAGCCAAACAAGGAGACTATAGTGTTGGTAATTTAAAGATCGCTGGGCAAAAAGTCACCGCATGGACAGTGATTCAGCCAATTTCAGAAGTTGACTTTAACCCGAAAGAAAAGCCCGTGCGCTTAAATGCAGAAGTAAAAGGGATTCATGGGGAAGTTGAAAATTATCAAGTCATAGCAACATCGATCGCAGGGATTACTCAAGCCATTCAGAAAGGAGAAACCTCTCTGGTGAACAATCCCCAATTCCAAAGCGCGATCGCGCCCTTACCCCCAGAAAACGACGGTTACATCTATCTCGACTGGGAAAAAAGCCAACCCTTCCTTGAACAGCAATTCCCCCTCATTCGCGTCGTAGAATTAGCCGGAAAACCTCTCTTTGATCATCTCCGCATCCTATCCCTCGCCAGCGAAGGAACAGAAGCAGGGGTGAGAAAAGCAACCATCTTCTTACAACTTACCTCTCGACGTTAACGTCGCCCACACTCAAAAGTCGGCTTCGTTGAAGGTCTCAAATTAGATTGCAATCAGTGGGAAGAGCTAAAGTGGCGATCGCGGTTGATTTGTTGTTCAATGGCCAGATCAAGCAACATCAGACCTTCTTCTAAACTTTGTATCTGTGAGAGTTTTTCCCGCAGTTGTGATGCGCCTGAAAAACCTTTTGCATACCAAGCCAAGTGTTTCCGCGATTGATAAATTCCGCGATCGCCGCGATATTCCCATAATCCCTTTAAATGCTCTTTAGCACAAGTTAACCGTTGCGCGATCGTGGGCTGCGATCGTCGTTTCCCTGTTTTAAAGAAGTGATCAATCTCTCCCACTAAAAAGGGATAACCCAATGTTCCCCGTGAACACATCACCCCATCAGCACCTGTTTCCTCTAAACAGCGCACCGCATCTTCCACAGAAAAGATATCCCCATTAGCAATCACAGGAATCGATAAATGTTCCTTAACCTCTTTAATCCAATGCCATTGGGCTTTTCCCTTGTATCCTTGCGCCCTTGTGCGACCATGTAAGGTGAGCATTTGCGCTCCCGCAACTTCGAGGCGTTTGGCAAAATCAAGGATATTAATGTTATTGTCATCCCACCCGATGCGAGTCTTGACGGAAACGGGTACATCCACAGCGTTGACTACTGCTTTGATAATGGCTTCTGCGACTTCTGGCTCACGCAATAATGATGAACCCCCTCCTTTTTTAGTAATTTTATTCACAGGACAGCCCATGTTAATATCAACAGTTTGCGCTCCTTCTCCCACTGCTTTTTGTGCAGCTTCTCCCATAAAGTCGGGACGACAATCAAATAACTGGATGCTAATCGGTGTTTCATCAGGGGCAATATTCATCACTTGGGGGAGTTCTCTTAGGTGATGAATCTCTTTGGCGCTGACCATTTCGGTGTAAACCATTGATTCTGGCGCGTAACGGCGCACTAAGCGACGAAAGACCTGATCACTCACCCCTGAGAGTGGAGACTGTAAGACACGGCTATTAACCGTCACTGAGCCAATTTTTAGCGGAGTTGAGAATGGAGGGATTATCATGTCGCGCCAATTGTTCAAAATGGGATTAGACACGAGGTTGCTGGTGATGAACTTCTACGATGGTGTGAACATTTCCTCGCGGTGAAAAATCCCCTGTAATCGTAGCTTCTAGGGGGTCGCAGGCTTCAACAAAATCATCTAAGATTTGATTAACCACTTCTTCATGAGAGATGTAGCGATCGCGATAACTATTAATATAAAGTTTAATCGCTTTTAATTCTACCACTGCTTGGTCTGGCATATATCTGATTTTAATCGTGGCAAAATCGGGATAACCTGAGAACGGACATTTACAAGTAAACTCAGGAAGACTAATATCAATGTTGTAGCGTCGTCCGGGACGAGGGTTGGGAAAAGTCATCAGTTTTCCCTCTTCAATCGCCCGTTCTCCGTATTTTATTTCAGGGGTTTCAGTTAAGTTTTCTGTCATCTTGTTAGAGTAAAGTTAGCAAGCGCAATGATCAAGTTATTGCTTGTATTGTTTCTATTCTATCAAAACTCAGGATAATCACCGCTATGACTCAACAAAAATCTTGGGAAATAACTCGTTTTCTCCAAACATTAACCTACTTTGATGTAATTCCCTTTTTAAGTAAAATTCCCTGTGTTAAAAAAATGATTTTAGGAAACCAAACTAAACCGATGACTGAAGCAACTTTTTTACCCAGTCAAGGCACAATTTTAGTTGCGGGTGCAACGGGAGGGGTTGGTAAACGAGTGGTTAAATTATTACAAGAAAAAGGCTATGGGGTGCGAGCTTTAGTGAGAAGCATCGATCGCGCTCAATCGATTTTAGGAGAAAATCTTGAGTTTTACGAAGGAGACATCACGATTTCCGACAGTCTTAAACCCGACTTAATGAAGAATGTTACGGCAATTATTTGCTGTACGGGAACTCGCATTCAACCCGTAGAAGGAGATACCCCCGATCGAGAAAAATACTATCAAGGGGTTAAATTTTATGAGCCAGAAGTTGCGGAATCAACCCCTGAAGCAGTAGAATACAAAGGGATCAATAATCTCGTTAAACTCGCCTCCCAATGGATGATTGATTCATCTAAATTACCCGTTTTTGATTTTACCCAGGCTAGCGAAGATATGAAAGAAATTTGGGGAGCATTAGATGATGTTGTGATGGGCGGTGTCAGTGCAAGCGGATTTTATTTAGAATCTGAGAAGGGAGTCTTTTCAGGGAATGTTTCCACAGAAAATAATGGCGGTTTTGCTTCAGTTCGCACTCGCAATTTTGAACCCACTTTAAACTTATCAGGATATGAAGGCATTTCTTTAAAAATTAAAGGGGACGGTAACCGCTACAAACTCTTTTTACGCTGTGATGATCGCTGGGATGGCATTGGTTATGCTTATTCTTTTGATACGCAAAAAGATGTTTGGTTAGACATTTATATTCCCTTTTCCGAATTAATCCCTGTTTTTCGCGCTCAAACCATGAAGGATGCTCCTGCTTTCAAGGAAAGTCATGTTACTTCAATGCAGTTAATGTTAAGTAAATTTGAATATGATAAACAACTGAATCCTTCTTTTCAGCCAGGACAATTTCGCTTAGAAGTGGAAAAAATTCAAGCCTATCGCCATCAAAAAACACCACAATTGGTTATGATTAGTTCAGCAGGAGTCACCAGACCTGGACGCTCTGATCTTGATTTAAGCAAAGAACCGCCAGCCGTGCAAATGAACGAACAATTAGGAGGACTGTTAACATGGAAATTAGCTGGAGAAAATGCAATTCGTGAAAGTGGATTACGTTATACTATAATTCGTCCTTGTGCCTTAACAGAAGAAACTGAACCACAAGGGTTATATTTTGAACAAGGAGATACCTTAAAAGGTCAAGTTAGTCGAGATGCGATCGCCCATTTATGTCTCTCTCTTCTCAACACACCTGAAGCAGTTAATAAAACATTTGAAGTCTCAAAAACCTCTGAAAAAACTTCTACTGAAAGTTTACCAGAGCAATTATCAAAACTACAACCTGACAGTTGATTTCTGATAGTAATCCCCTCAGATTTTTAAATTGTTTTGCCCCCTGACATTTCCTTCAATGGGGGCTTTAGGGAATATCTCAAGCCATAACCATGAATCCTAAATTTCTCAAATACTCCGAAATCTTCTCTTTTCTCGCCTTCATTTTCATCATATTTTTTGTTCTCCTGCGCTTGGATTTATTAAAAACAGAACAGGTCGCTAGTCAAGTTCCTGAATTAGAAAAAGAATTAGCTCAAGCACAAGCAACGGCGGATAAAATCCCACGCTTACAACGACAGTTAGCCCAAGCAAGAGAGACAGCAAAAGAAGTTTTTGCTCTCCAAGAACAAGTCGAAGAATTAGAAGCAAAATTAGAAGCAACGCAAGCAACCACAGAAGAGGTTTCTCAGTTGCGAAATCAGTTAAAAAAAGCCAGAGAAGCGCTGTCTCAGACTCCTGAAAGTCCACCGATTATTATTCTCTCGGAGCAAAATCAACGTTATCGGTTTGCAGTGGGATCATCGGAGATTTCTCCAGCGTTTCAAAGAGCATTAGATAACAGAATTATTCCCCTTTTAGAAAAACAAAGTCAGCAATGTCAATGTGATGCGATCGAGGTAATTGGACATACGGATAGTTTACCCGTCAACAGTGGGCGATCGAACTTAGACAAAAAATTAATTGGAGCATTTAATCAAAAAGAAACCCCAAACTTAGTGCCGGGAAGTAATCTTGATTTAGGGATGATGCGAGCGCTTGCCATTGTTCGCTACTTTAAACAAGCACAACAGGAAGGAAGATTAAGTCAAATCGAGTATTTTCTCCCCTATTCTGCAGGTCAAATGTTAACGCCTAATCATACCCTTGAAACCTCATTAGAAACCAGTGAAAATGAAAGTCGCCGTCGGATTGAAATGCGATTATTAAAATCTAGCGCTTGGCAAGACCAAATCGGAATAAATGAGCGCTAACTCAAAAATAATGGTATAGTCTTCAAAGCGTGAAGCACTTGGGGTATTTCCCGATGGATGCGGATTGGAAAACTCTTGATGGGGTTGCGATCGCGCAGATGATTCGTCATCGTCACAGAAGCGCAACCGATATCATTACAGCAACATTGGATCGAATTGAAGCAGAAAATCCTGAGCGTAATTGTTTTACGGCAATTACTCGCTGCTCTGCTCAAAAACAAGCCCATGCCATCGATCGCAGTCTTGAACAGGGCAACCCGTTGGGCATTCTAACGGGAGTTCCTTTTGCTGTCAAAAATTTGTTTAATGTGGCGGGTCTGACCACCCTAGCAGGGGCAAAAATTAATGAAGAGAATCCCCCAGCCACAAGAGATGCAACAGCGATCGCTCGTTTAAAGCAAGCAGGGGCAGTTTTGGTAGGGGCATTGAACATGGATGAATATGCCTATGGCTTTGTCACAGAAAACAGTCATTATGGATCAACCCCCAACCCCCATGATTCCTCTCGCATTTCTGGCGGGTCTTCTGGCGCTTCTGCAGCCGCCGTTGCTGCGGGATTAATCCCCCTAGCACTGGGATCAGACACAAATGGGTCTGTGCGCGTCCCCGCAGCGTTATGTGGCGTATATGGGCTAAAACCGACATACGGGCGGCTTTCTCGCGCAGGGACGGTCTTACTCAGTGATAGTCTCGATCAGATTGGTATTTTTGCGCGATCAGTGCGGGATTTGGCAACGGTGATGGATTTACTTCAAGGAGAGGATATTCATGATCCTGTTTCCACCAAACATCCCCCAGAGCCATGTTTACCGCAGCTAAATCTGGGGATTCGTGATGTCCGAGTGGCTGTTGCGGATGGCTATTTTCGAGAGGGAGCGCAACCAGAGGCGATCGCAGCCGTAGAGCGCATGGCAAGGTCGTTAGGCCTTGTCATGCGAGTAACGATTCCTGAGTCCGATCGCGCCAAAGCAGCAGCTTATATTATCACTGCAACTGAAGGTGCTTCACAACACTTAGCCCAACTGCGATCGCGCCCCCAAGATTTTGACCCCGCTACCCGCGATCGGTTTTTAGCGGGTGCTTTAATTCCAAGTCAGTGGTATCATCAAGCACAGCGATTTCGTAGTTGGTATCGCGATCAACTGCGAGAAATCTTTCAACAGTTTGATATTATTCTTGCGCCAACAACCCCTTGTGTTGCCCCCAAGTTAGGACAAAAAACAATCAAGATTGCAGGAAAAACAATACAAGTGCGGCCTCATTTAGGACGCTTTACCCAACCGATTTCTTTTGTTGGTTTACCCGTGTTATCTGTCCCGATTTATCAGCCTGGAAGCCTTCCTTTAGGGGTGCAGATTATTTCCTCTCCCTACAATGAAGCGCTTATTTTACGATTGGCTAGTGTTTTAGAAAGAGAAGGAATCATTAACAATTGATAATTGATAGTTGGTGATTTTTGTGGAATAGAAAAGCGCGGTCATGGGTATGTAGAGACATTCTAGGCAAGGTCTATACGCTAACTGATTTAAATATGATAGGATGATTAACATGAGTTAATTGGCAATCCTAAAATTACGCTACTACTAATCATAGAAATAGTAGAATAGTGACACCTTGAAAAATTGTTCTTCCGTTGTTACTCCCAGCCCTGAATCCCTCCATCCCCGACAACAGTTTGCTTTAGAATTAACCGCATGGGGAGAGGGACGCGATGTGGTTTTTGCAGTTGATGTAACCCGCAGTGTACAATTAAATAATCAGGGAAGGCTACGCATTGAACAAATTATTCGGGATAGTCTCAAGCGTGGAGATACCGCTTATATTATCCCGTTTGCTAGGGATGCGAGGCTAAGAGAGTCCATCGAAATTAATAGCAAAGATGACATTCAAACCCTTTTCAATCAGCTACCATTACAAACCGACTTTAATCAGCGCAACACAGATATTCAACAAGCGGAATTATTTGTTTATCAGTTTTTAGCGCAACAAAATCATTGTCGTCTGATTGAAAATCAGGGAATTCGGGAACAAGCAGTAGTTTGGTTAACGGACGCACCATTAGCCACTCAAGCAGGAAAAGATTGGATTGAAACCCCTGCTGAAAGTCCCTTTTTACAGCCTAATTCTAAGGAAAGTCAACTGCGAAAACAGTGGTTAGAAAGTTTGCCAATGATAGCGCGATCGCGCAGTATTCCCACTGAAAATAACGAAGAATATCAATTAACTATTGTTGATATTAAACCCACCGTCCAAGAATTTTGTACCCCAGCACCAAGCGGACAGGAAACCTGTTTTGTCAATCGTTATGGAGAAGCCTGAGACCGTAATTTCAACCACTCCTTCAACCACGGTTTCGCCTCCTGTGCCAAATACACCTCCCGAAATTTTCCCCCTTTCCCTTGTCGAATGGTAAATTTTCCCGTTTTAGAATCATAATCTCTCATTTCCAGAGCCACTAACTCCCCCCGACGCATTCCCGTTCCTCGTAACACCGCAATCATCGCCGTATCTCGGACTCCTTTCGGTGAGGGGTCTTGTTCGCAAATCGTAAGCAAAGCATCAATTTCTGAATAGTTCAACGCTCGTCCGCGTAACTTTTGCTGAGTCGGTAGGGGTAAATTGGGAAACGCGATCGCCTTCTGATAATCTGTTGCTGCCATCCCATCTAACCGATACGCTTCCTCCAACGTTCGCCGTAGCGCCGCCAACATCTTATTTGCCGTTACCGCAGCAAGCGCGATTCTTCAGCACATTCCGCACTAGCATACAATGACGATAGCGTAATTGTCCCCAATCCAACGTTAAATGGTCACCTGTACCATCGGTCAAGATAGACGCGATTGTATCTAAAGCGCACCGCATCGTCCGTTGAGACCCAGAGGAGAGACTGGTTAGATACACCGCTGCTGGATGTTCCGAAAGGGGAATCGGCGTAACCAATAAAAGGGGGTCAACATACGCAGAAACCGATTCATCTGCGCGATCGGGTGCTACACTCACCTTAATTGTCTCCAGAAACCGTTTGTTCTAGAACCGTTAACCTTGCTTCCACTTCCTCTATGCGTCCATTGACCAACTCGTTGAGCGTCTGCCAATTTTCCTTCATCATCAGATTGAGGTCTTGGTTAAGTTCCGCTACTTCGTCTTTCGTCGCGGGTTCTTGGGTGATAATAATCGCCTTGCCATCAAGGTAGGCTTGAATCCATAACAGAAGGAGAGCCGTCCCACTGGTGCCGTCAAAGCGAGCAATTTCTGCGAAAGGCTTCTTTCACTGCGGAATCAATCGAGAAATTAAACTGTCCTCGTCCCGATGCTGGTATAAGAGAAAGTTGCTCACAGAGAAAGGGCTGTAGAGAAAATAGTACATGGAAACAGAAATTCTCGCTCTTTATTATTGGTTTAAGCCGTTTAATTGTTAGGGATGGCACGGGTCAAACAACTAGCAGACCGACATAATAGGATTATGTTTTTGTCAACTCAAAGCAACAGTTAAACTCAAAGTCATTGGCGAGTAAGGATGATTTTTCATATCACCAAACGAATTGAATGGGAAGAAGCGGTACGTGCTGGGGAGTATCGGGCTGCATCTCTAAGGGAGGAAGGCTTTATCCATTGCTCAACCCCCGAGCAGGTGGTTCGAGTTGCAAACTTTTTATTTGCTGGTCAATGGGGTCTCGTTCTCCTCTGCATTGAGGTCGGGAAACTCGATGCTAACGTTCAGTACGAAAATTGTGAGGGAGGACAGGAACTCTTTCCTCACGTTTACGGTAGCATCAATTTAGATGCTGTGCTTGATGTTGTTGATTTCAACCCTGATCCAGATGGTCGCTTTCGGCTTCCCAGCGAGATTCGCAGAAGACTTAGCTAAATGGTTTTCGTCCTCGTATTCTGGATAAAATGGTGAGAGAATCAGTGACAACAGGAGAGATTGTCATTCCAAGTTAAGGTTAAAAATGGTAGAAGTGCGCGATCGATTGTCAATTAAGCAGAAGTTACTGAACGAAATTGAACAACTTAGAAACGAACAACCGACTCTGATTGGTGTCCCCATTACAGATTTAGACATTCCACCTGAATCCGTATCTGCGATCGCTGCAATTACGGAAGAATTAGAAGCGTTAACTCCCTTTCCACAACCTCTTTTGTCGGCGGGGAATTTACTCAATGGTGCTTGGTTGTTGCAATATTCAACAGCTAGAGAAATTCGTTCCCTCAAACGTTTGCCTTTAGGATTCCAAGTGGGCCAAATCTATCAAACCATCGACGTGAATGATGCGTCCTTTGAGAACAAAGCCTGGGTACGACCTCGTTGGGGAGGGCTATCGGGTTATGTGAGGGTAACCGCCACATTTGAACCAGCTAAGGAAGCAGAAGACCGATTTTCCGACCAACGAATTAATGTCAATTTTCAACAGCGTTTTCTGGGAATTAAGCGAATTTTAGGAATCCAGACCAATTGGCTTGATCCAATGAAAGTGGTAGAAGCGAAAAATCCAGTGGGTCGAATTCCCAGTCTCAAGATTACTTATATTGATGAGACGATGAGAATTGGTCGCGGTGGTGATGAAAGTTTATTTATTCTTACCCGAGAGTGAAGGCACTCTTGAAAGCATTTTCGATCTGTTACGATACTTGACAACAATTGAGAATTGAATGTGTTACCGATTGAGATTTCTCTAACCATTGGCGCACACTTAGATTTGATAATTAATCTTTCCTTAAAGGGTTTCCTCTTTATTTACAAAACCTAATGTTCTGCGATTTTAATGCGCCGACCTACTTAACAAATCTGCTATAATTTTATTGACAGCATTCTCGATTGTTATCAGATGAACGCTCAACAAATCCTTTCTCAAATTCAACAAGCTAGACAACAGCGTCCAGACTTTATCCAAAACATGAAACAACGCCAAAAAGAAGGATTAAAAATTGCTCAAAATAGTGCAGATTTACTCAAACAAAAATTTGGTGCTACCCGTGTCGTTTTATTTGGTTCTCTACTTAATCCTGAAACGATGTCTCCTCACTCCGATATTGATTTAGCCGTATGGGGATTACCAGAAACAAAATTTTTCCAAGCAGGTGCAATGATTGAACAAGGACATCGCTTTACAATTGACTTAGTAGAAGTAGAAAAAGCAAAGCCTCATATTTTAAAAGCAATTCAACAAGGAATAGAGCTTTGAATAATCAAGAAGCTAGACAAAGGATTGAACAAGAGTTAACTGAAATAGAAGCGGTTTATCATCAAGTTCAACGCTTTATTCAAGAAAGAGAAATTGTTCAATCGGAAATTGCTAAAGAAGCTCTTGTTGAAGCGATCGCGCTCAGTTTGCATGGTTTTTATACAGGGGCGGAAAGAATTTTTCAAAGAGTTGCTCGTTCCCTTGATTATTCAGAACCAACTGGAGAAAATTGGCATCGATAATTATTAGAACAAATGAGTCTAGAAATTCCAGAAGTTCGCCCTCCGTTAATTTCTGTTTCTCTTCGTACCAACTTAGATGAATTACGCCGATTTCGTCATGTTGTTCGTAGTGTTTATGCTTATAAACTAGAAGCTAAACCCGTTCTAGAATTAGCCAATAAACTCCCAACCGTGTGGCAAAATTTAGAAAAAGAAACTCGACAATTTATTCAACTGCTTAGTTAATGATCGCGATCGCTGCATCCTCAACCTCTACCACAGACCCCCTTGACCATGCGGGCAATTTCCTCATCGTAAGGAGACTCAATAACAACAATTGCTTTGTTTTGGTTAATATTGAAGTGACTTTCCTGAGCTAAACTTGCGCCTGATGCCCAAAGTTCTCGTTCTTTACTTTCGGCGGAACCGCAGTAGATGGTATTCACTAGGACATCAGATTCAATTGCCCGCTCGATCGCATCACTCCACAGGATCGAACCTTGATTAAAGGACTCATTACCAGCGATAAAAACAACCCGAAAATCATCCTGATCCTGACTCCAGCTTAATTCTTGCATGGCTGAATTAATCACCCAACCTGCATATTCTTGACCCCCCCTTGTTTGTTAATTTTCCCGATCTACATTCCCCATTACTCCCTCTCTTCTTCCCCATCCGTATGGGGTTGGCTGTCTTCTGCCTCATTTTCCAGTCCAGTTCCCAATCAAGAGGATTCAGGTGGTGTGGAGCATTGTGATCTGAGTAGC
>CAYXDG010000065.1:10038-20161 GCA_964463655.1 uncultured Dactylococcopsis sp. | reverse complement strand
ATCAATTAAAGTCGTCCTAGAAGGACGAGGCTTTAAACCCAATTTTTAGGTAAGCTGACTTTTTCCCTGTTCCCTAATTCTATCAACGCCTAAACTAAGAAATGAGCAGCGATACCTTCAGTTCGGTTTCCAACCTACGCATTGTCCAAGCGCTAAAAAAATTATTTGACCGTCATCGTATTGTGTTTTGGTACGACGTTAAACAAGAATTGCGAGAAGATTTTGATGCGCTAGAATTGCCTGATGTTGAGAAAATTGAAATCAACAACAACGAGTTTACGCTGAAGTATCGAATGCTGCGAGAACAACCTCAGCAAAAATTCTTGCTTTACAAAGAAGGAACACAACCCGCAGACCTTGATAACTGGTTACTAGATGTACAATTAGCTCATGGGGAATTTCGTGCGGATCAGGTGGCGCTGTGGCTGGGAGTTATACCAGAGGAGAAGAACTGATAAAAAACAAGCCGAAAAGCTAAAAAACAAAAAGGAAAGAGAGCGAAAAGTCGAAGGATTAAAACATAGCAAATATCCCTTGCTTAAAAAACAAAAAAACCTAGATAAAGAGGAAAAAGAGAAATTAAAAGAAGTAGAAAAAGTAGCTCCTGAACTGATGCGTATGTATCAAATAAAAGAAGAATTACGAAACATATTTGAAAGTGAAATTACAGCAGACGAAGCCTTATGGAAATTCGTAAAATGGTTAGAATCAGCACATAAATATTTCCCGAAAAGTTGTCAGACAATAAGGAGATAGCTCGAAGAAATTTTAAGTTACTTTGATCATCGAACCACCCAAGGAGTGGTGGAAGGAATTAATCAAAAAATCAAGCTAATAAAGAGACGAGCTTTTGGCTTCGTGAATTTCGATAACTTCAGAAGAAGAATTTTGTTAAATTGGCATTTCTGCTCCTAATCTAGCCTACTTAGTCTAGGAGAGCCATTATTTTCAATAAGCGAGATTAAAAAAACTTCCTAAGGAAAACTGATTTTTTAGCCAGTTTACCCTTAAAGATAATACTTTGCAACTGTAAATTTACATTTCCTTCAATAAACGGACAGTGTCCAATTCACCTTTTCGTTGACAATGGGGACACTAACTGTTATTTAACAGATGGGATAGGCTCAAAAAGTCTAGCTTGAGATAACTGACAAAATTCCAAAGACTTAAGGCAACCTTATATTTAGGAGATTGAACTGTGGTAGATATTTTCGTTGAAAGTTTTGAAACAGATGGTAATGGTACTCGCTATACCACCTCTGTAGCTGAGTTTACAGATGGTTCAGGTGACTTTTTTACTCGCACTGATGGCAGTAACATTGACGGTTCTTACGAGGTTACAGCAGCCGATGGTGGCTTTTACTTTGCGGCGATGGATACTAACGGAGAAACGGGTGGTGCGGATGTTGTAACCGTCACTTGGAATACTCTCGATATTGCTGGTTTTAGTAACCTCAACTTCAGTAGCTTATTTGCGGAAGATGACTCTAGTGATGGCGATGAAGATTGGGATGCTGACGCTTTAGTGTTCTTTGAATACAGCATTGATGGCGCTGCATTTAACAAGGTTATACAGTTTGCCTCTGGAGGTGAGACCAATACTGAACCCGGTCTCGATACTGATTTCGATGAGGTTAGAGATGGTAATGCACTGACAAACACATTTACAGAATTTTCTAGTGTGATTCCTGAAACGGGTTCTAACCTTGACTTACGCCTAACCATTGAGAATTTAGAGGCGGGTGATGAAGACATTGCGATCGATAATATCAAAATTACTGGAGATAATGACGATGGCAGTGAGAGAGTAGCCCTAGACTTATCTAACTATGTGCGGATTGGTCGTTATAATTTACCCGAACCGAGTCGCACCACTGCTCCCACAGGGAGCGAACTGGCTCTAGAAGTTTCCACAATTACCTATAACTCCGATACAGATACCCTCTTCGTCCTAGGGGATGAAGGAACTTCGATCGTCCAAGTGGATAAAACTGGGCAATTGATTGACTCCATGACACTGACTGATGGGGATTTTGATGATCCAGAAGGGCTAACTTATGTGAGTAATGGTCAGTTTGTGCTGGTGGAAGAGCGGGAACGCCAAGCCAGTTTATTCACCTACACTCCCGGAGGAATCCTGAGCCAAGGAGAGGTTCAAACCGTTGATTTGGGTACAAATATTGGCAATATTGGTTTGGAAGGAGTTTCTAATGATCCCCAAAGCGGGGGCTTTATTTTCGTCAAAGAAAAAGAACCTCAAGGGATTTTTCAAACCGAAATTGATTTTGATGCAGGTACTGCCACTAATGGTTCTGAAACCACTGAAAACTCTACGAATCTTTTCGACCCCACCTTACTAGGTTTAGACGATATTGGGGATGTTTTTGCCCTTTCTGGAGCGAGCTTTTTGGCAGGACAAGAAGCCGCTTCTAACCTCTTAGTTCTCAGTCAGGAATCTGGCAAAATTGTTGAAGTCGATCGATCAGGTATTATCCTCAGTGAACTTGAAATCGAGTCTGACGCTGGCAACCCTCTATCCGTTGAAAATCAAGGATTTGAAGGTCTCACCCTCGACAATGATGGTTTGCTCTATCTCGCTAGCGAAAACGGTGGCGGTGATAACAATCATCCCCAAGTTTGGGTGTATGCTCCTGATTCTTTTACCTTCCCCAATGCAGCCCCTGTTGCGGTTAGCGTAGCCAACGCGGTAACGAGTTTATTAGAAAACAGCGATACCTCATCTGCCATCAAGCTCGGTAACATTATTGTCAGTGATGATGTTCTTGGGACGAATATTCTAAGTGTGTCGGGAACTCATGCTGATGACTTTGAAATTGTTGACAACGAATTGTTTCTTAAGGCTGAAACCAATTTAGATTTTGACACTCAACCCAGCTATGAAGTGACGATCGAGGTGGATGATGCCACTTTGGAGAATACGCCAGATGCCACCACTTCCTTTACCTTGGACTTGATAGATACTGCTGAGGCCACATCCCTAATTGTGTCGGAGGTTGCACCCTGGTCTAGTGGAAATAGTTCCTTGAATGCCGACTGGTTTGAAGTGACCAATACAGGCGATACTCCAATCGATATTACTGACTGGAGAATGGATGATGATTCTGCTAGTTTTGCTAATGGTGCAGTGATTAGCACTGAGGTAACGGTTATTCAACCGGGTCAATCAGTCATCTTTGTGGATGGTGACGCAGCCACAATCACTGCATTTAAAAGTATTTGGTTTGGCAGTTCCGCTCCCGATGACTTTGCCATTGGTAGCTATGATGGTCCGGGTCTCAGTACCAGTGGGGATGCTGTTAGTCTGTTTAATGCTAGTGGTGAACTGGTTACCGGGGTAAGCTTTGGTGCTTCTCCATCGGGTTCTCCCTTTGCTACTTTTGATAATGCCACTGGGCAACCCATTGTTTCCAATCTCAGCACAGCAGGGATCAATGGAGCATTTAGTGTGATTGATGCTGGAGAAGCTGCTGTTCTGGTTGGTTCACCCGGAACGATCGATGGGACCTCTGCCACCACCACTACTGTGGGAATTGTTGCCACGGGAGCAACGGCCACAGAAAATGGTCCAACCCCTGGCGAACTCACTATTCTACGCACGGGGGACACGACTGGCGATCTGACAGTAACCTACAGTATTAGTGGCGATGCTGATAATGGCACTGATTACACTGCCATTGAGACCAATACGGTTACTTTTCCCGCGGGGACTTCTCAAGTGGCGATTGGGATTAATCCTGTGGATGATGGTGAACAAGAAGACACTGAGTCCGTTACCCTTACGCTGACAGATGGCATTGATTATGACATCCAGTCTAATGCAGAAAGCGCCACAGTCACGATCGAAGACAACGACAGCGTTATTCCAGATTTTAACCTACAAATCACCGAAATCTGGCCAGGGAATGGCGAAGGAGATGACCTCACAGAAGACTGGTTTGAAATCACTAATCTTGGCTCTGAAGCCTGGGAATCTGGTGTTGCGCCAGAACTTTACTACGACGATGAATCCCAAGCCCCTGAAGATGCTACTGTGATTAATGGTTTGACTCAACTGAATCCCGGTGAAACTGCGATTGTGGTGGTGGGTGAAGCTGGGGATGCCAACACCTTCAGAACTGTCTGGGAATCGGTGATTGACCTGAACAATGTGGAAATTGGCTACACTGATGGATCAGGTTTAGGCGGTGGAGGTGATGCCGTGAGTTTGTTTGTGGGATTACCCAGTGCTGAAGCGACACCAGTGGACGTTGAAGCCTATCCCGATACCGACGCTTATCCAGGTCAATCCTATGATGTTACTCTCTCAGCCTTCAGTATTGCAGGAGAAAATGGGGCTGTTGCGACCGATGTCAATGATGCCAATGAGGCTGCAATTGCCTCTCCAGGAACCCTTCCCCCAAGTAATGACAATGACGATGAAGTCCTAGTGTTTGGTAGCCTGAATGATGACAGCTTTGATGGCGAAATTGGTGAAACTCAATTTAATGCTGTTAATGATCTTTTGTTTACAGGTGCGGGAGAAGATACTGTGGATGCCACTACGGGATCAGGTAATCGTATTTATGCAGGAAGTGAAACTGATGAGTTGTTTGCGGGTACAAACGATCGTTTCTTTGCTGGTGCTGGTGATGACATTCTCGATGCAACCCTTAGCCAAGGCGGAAATCGACTTTATGGCGGTGCGGGTAATGATGACTTCTTCGGGGGGTGGAATAATGACCGCTTGCTGGGTGGAAAAGGTTTCGATCGCTTCTTCTTGGCGGAAGAAAGTGGCGAAAGCATCATTACTGGTGGTGCAGATTCTGATCAATTTTGGCTTGCTAACGCGGGTTTTCCTGTTGCTACTAACACAATCACTGATTTCACCTCTGGAGAAGATATCCTCGGTGTTGCAGGTATCGGTGTAGGAGATATTGAAGACCTCTCTATTTCCCAAAGTGGAGATGACACGACCATTGGCTTTAATGGTAATCCTTTAGCGATTTTACTCAATGTTGACAGCAATAGTTTAACTAACAACGACTTCTCCTTTGTTAACGAAGTAGTTGCGTAATTACTCTAAGAACCGAAGATACCGCTTTCGCGGTACTCGGTTCAGATCAACACCGGCGAGTGAGAAACAAATATCTTCAACCTTATGGTCATCGGTTTCTAATAATCGGTAAGCAGGTAAACAGAACTAATGACACATTGCCAAGTCGTGAAATCATTGTCTAGAAACGGTTGTACAGTCCTAGTATGTGTAAACAATTTCGTGTAGGTGCTTAGTAGTAAATATGTAGTGGTAAACCAATCAAACTGATAGAAAATAAAAAAATAAATCAGCGCGATCGCCACTTTGTCTTCTGGAATCAAAAAGTATTCTAGAAATCATCTCAGGTGACCAAACCAGATTGAAATTTCATTTTTTTTGAAAGAATTTGGTATAATTCGGGAAAGTCAATTAAGCGTTACATACTACTCAAATCTTGCGATGTCATCAAATTCTGACGGGGTGACAACTCAGCGAAAAGCAATACAGTGTATGCAATCGAGGATTTTTATGATAAAAAAGATTCAGCCAGTATTGAAGAAGTCCGACCGAAAGTTATCAAATGTTAAATCAATTATATTTAGATGTTATATCACGTTATCTGAATCAAGATCAAGTCATTACTTTAGAAATTTTAGTTTGGCTAATTCAAGCTCATAAAACCGTTAAAATAGAAAGGCTCGCTGCTTATTTCCCTTTACCGATTAAATTTGAAAGTCGTCGTCGAAGAATCCAAAGATTTTTAAAGTTAGAACGTTACCCCGTTAGGTCTTTCATCCTATAACTAAGGGCTTATTTATAGAAATCTAACTGCATATTGAGCATAAGCTACTAAATAAATAATTAACCATATAGTTATTATAGAAATAAGAAGGTGGATCGCATACCCAAAAAAATTAATCCACCCTGTAGCAATCTACTTTTTGGAGGTAAGAGAAATGAAAAACATCCATTTCCTCATCAACAGCATTCTAACAATTAGTTTGGTTAGTATCCCTCAAGCCGCTTTAGCCGGCGAAATTAGTGCTTCTTCTTCAGCCTCGGTTCGCCATGAAATTAAACCCTTTAATTTGGTTCATCGCGCCTATAGCGGACATTTTTCCGATCAAGGCGTTCCTGGCTTTAATCGGTTTATTACTGCTTGCCAAACTGGAGACATTTGCGCTGAAGATTTAGTGAAAACTGCAATTGAGCAAAAACGCTTGCCACAAGATACCTTAAATGATGAAGAGTATCTGCAAGCAGTGGAATTTCAATTGCAAAATCTACAACAAGGGAGATACGATTAATTGATTCACGAACTATGCTCCCCATGATATCCCAAATGATTTCTACTGGGGAGCTTGAAACCGATGAACTATCTCTAAAGCCTGTGTATAGTAAGGAGTCTCATCTTCTTTAGCGTAAGACATAGCCAACACAAATCGTTCGTATTCCCTTTGATGATCAGCATCACTTATTCTTGTAAAGAGTGATGCTGATAACCATTCGACAACCGTCATCGTTTAATTTTCTGGTGATGGCTGACCGCAATGTGCATTTTGGTAGGGTTTGCTGAAAAAGGCGCGATCGAGGTAAATGCTCGGTGCCAGTTGTCATCGATGCTTCGTTGGGCGTGACCTTCGCTCTTGTTGGGTTTGATCTGATTCCGAACCGACTGTTCTTCTTAATGATTCCAGAAGTGTCCCGTCAACAACTCTGAATGTTTGATCACCGAAAGAACAGTATTGAAGATAGGATTGTGGGTTTAACTCCGCCGTATCTTCGTCCAATTTTATCTTCAGCGATCAATGCTTATTTGAATCGAGTTCAGGAAAAGCAATCACCCCTTAAACTGGAACAAACCGATTGACAATCGTATTCCAGAATGAAGTCAGCCAAATTTCATCCTGTCTTAATTCAGGCTTTTTACGAATAGCGACAATAATGCGGTGTAAGATAAACCCAATTAAAAAGACCGCAACGTGCTGTTTCCATTCCTCCACTTCTCGAAATGCCTTTTCCAATTCTGGGGAATGCTCTGCAGAGGGTGGGAACTGAGTATTCGGAGATTGCAGAAACACCCGAATTTGTGAGAGAAAATCGTCGGGCCATTCCTCGTTAATTTCGTAAACAAAAAAGAGCCGAATCACTTGCGATCGTTCTTCAACCGGAAAATCGCTATCAGGGCTGAAGTAAACCCCATCAACTTCATACATAGAATAGCCGACATAAACTCTGGGAACATCCGCCGCACATTGCTCAATGAAATCTCGGCTGAACGCATCACTTAATTCTGGCCAGTCTCGTGATAACATGGCTTGAATATCATCAGCATTTTCCAGCAAATATTGCCGAACTGCTTCCGATTTGCGCCCTTCGGTTAAAGCATTGTACAAGGGTTCTTGGAATCCCGATTTCTTGGGGAGATAAATCTCAAAGAAGATGGCGGGTCGTCCTCGTTTGAACAGATACTGCATGACTTAAATTTTCACTCCTGCACCAATTCTGACCATGCAATTATCCTATTGTTTGCTTTTCTTTTCTCATCAATCAGAATATTACAGTTTGCTTTGGAGGCAGTCTTCCAATTGCATGATAATCACTGGCTTTGGCAACGATTGTTGATGATTGGTTGATTGCGCGATGGCAACTGGCAGCGAATCAAAGATTCGATCGCACCTTCTTAATTTACCATTAGAGGAGACAGAAATCTCGATCGAGAACATCCTGTTTCAAGAAGGTTATCGTCCCCAAACCCTTGTTAAGACCCTGAAAAACTATAAGCAACCAATGCTGGTTTTATTAGCAGTTAAAACCTCTCGTCAAGTGAGAAGACGCTTATGGCAATACCTAACCCATTGGTCACACCTTAGCGCACCCCTGAACGGAAATGATCTCAAAGTATTAGGTTATCAACCCGGTCCTCAATATCGAGAGATTTTAGAGAGTCTTTTTGATGCGACTCTTGATGGCATAATTCAAAACCGAGAAGAAGCGAAACAGTTTCTAAAACAATGGTTTTAAACTTAATCATAGCCATAGCCTTCCAAAAATACCGTTACCGCGTTGTCTATAGTTGAGGCAACTTCTTTTTGAGAAGGTGCTTCTGTAATGCCTAGAAGACGCTGCATTTGATTCATTCCTAAAAACATTCCTACAAATTCTTTAGTCGCCTGTTGACTTTCGCAAGGTTTTAATAATCCCTTTTCTTGTTGGGTTTGTATATATTGCGCCAAACCGTCACAAATGGGTTTTGGTCCGGTGTTGAAAAATAAATGTCCAAGTTCAGGAAATTGTTGATTTTGGGAAATTACAATCCGTAACAGTGCGATCGCGCGATCAGACAATACCACTGACATGACTTGTTTGCCAATGGCGGTTAAAGCCTCTCGTAGCGGTAAGTTATCAATCTCTGCTGCTTGCAACGGAGACAAAATTTGCAGGCTTAAGTCTTCTACAATCGCACAAAATAATCCTTCTTTCCCGCCAAAATAATTGTAAATATTACTTTTCGAGCCACCCACTTCCCGCACGATCGCATCTATACTCACCCCATCATAACCCCGTTCAATAAATAAATCCGTTGCTGCTTTTAGTATGGCTTGCTTCTTTTCAATTGAGCGTTCTGTTGCTGCTGCCATCTCCTTTTCCTTTGCTACAACGTATTCTACAATACCGTATTTTTTGCCTTTTCTAATTTCTTGACAATACCATACAGTACGGTATGATAAACATATTAGTAAGAGGTTTCTGAAATGCTAGTGAAATCAACACCCTTTGAGGATAATGATCAGAAAGGAAAAAAGAGGCGGCTGATTGCGTTAGGAGGGGCGAGTATTCTGTTAGTGGGTGGAATGTTGGCGATTTTCCAGTGGACATCCCAAACCTCTTCTCCAAAGACAACAACAGAAGTAAACTCGATCGAGGTTAAAACCCTTACCGTTGAACCTGAAACTGGTTATACCGTAACTCGCCGTTACACAGGAGAGATATCAGCGCGGCGCAGTAGTGAGTTAGGATTAGAACGCGGTGGCGAATTAACCGCAGTATTAGTGACAGAAGGCGATCGCGTTTTTAAAGGACAACCGTTAGCACAACTGGACACTCGTAACCTACAAGCGCAACAAAAACAGTTGGAAGCCAGACGCGAAGGAGCATTAGCCCAACTTGAACAACTCCAAACCGGTCCCCGTCCAGAAGCAATTAGCGCAGCCAAAGCAAGAGTCCGAAATCTGGAGAAGGAACTAGAATTAAAAGAGATACAGCGATCGCGCCGTGAGTTTCTCTATCAAGAGGGGGCAATTTCTCAAGAACAGAGAGATGAGTTTGTCACTCAAGAGGAATCTTTAACCGCCCGTTTAAATGAAGCGGAAAGTCAGCTAGAGGAACTTCTCAACGGAACAAGAAAAGAGGAAATTGCAGCGCAACAAGCGACGGTACAAGAATTAGAAGCCCGTATTGAAGACATCGAAGTCACCCTAAGTAAGAGTGTTTTGAAAGCCCCTTTTGATGGCATCGTCTCGAAACGCTACATCGACGAAGGAACAGTGATTCAAACAGGAGAAGCTGTTATTCGGTTAGTGGAAAATGCTGTTCCTGAAGCACGCATTGGAGTTCCTACGGCAATGACAGATGAATTACCTCTGGGTTCATCTCACACAGTAACCATTGATTCTCGTGAGTTTACCGCTTCGGTTACTGCAATTGTGCCAGAAATTGACCCAGAAACCCGCACCCAAGAGGTAATTTTAGAACTCGATCGATCTGCAATCACACAAACCTATCCCGGACAAACCGTTCGTTTAACTCGCAATCAAACCATTACAACCGAAGGCTACTGGCTACCGTTATCGGCTTTGACGAAAGGGGTTCGAGGATTATGGACAGCGTATGTGGTGGTTGAATCCTCTGATGAGAAAGGCTGGGAAGTACAGCAACAAGCGGTAGAGATTTTACACCAAAACGCCGATCGAGCTTACATTCGCGGCACATTACAACCCAATGATCAAATTGTTGCCAGTGGAACCCATCGTCTTGTTCCAGGACAAAATGTTTCAGTGATCAATCAATCCCCCCTAACCTTTCAAA
>CAYXDG010000065.1:0-9938 GCA_964463655.1 uncultured Dactylococcopsis sp. | reverse complement strand
TTATGGTACGCCCGTTTTATCGCAATATTCGCTTACTCATTCTGACCGTTTTTCTGATTGTTGCTTGGGGAGTCGCCTCCTTTCAATCCTTACCGAGACAGGAAGACCCCTCTCTGGTGTCCCGTAACGCGGTGGTTAAAACCGCTTACCCAGCCGCCAGTGCCGATCGAGTGGAAGCCTTAGTGACAGAAGTCTTAGAATCTGAAATCACCGAAATTGTTGCCGTGAAAACCATCTCTTCTGATTCGAGGGTGGGGTTTTCTACAGTTGTAGTGGAGTTAGAAGAAACCATCACTGACACGCAACCTGTCTGGTCAAAAGTTCGAGATCAATTAGATGATGCAGTCGCCCTGTTTCCTGCTGGAGTGGGAGAACCAGAACTGGACGAGGTGACGATTAAAGCCTACACCATGATTCCAGCATTGAGTTGGAATCCCCCCTCACCCCCCTTAGAAAAGGGGGAACTTTTCAGTCCTCCCCCTAACTATGCCATTCTACGACGGTACGCGGCGGAACTGGCGGTGGTGATGCGAGGAGTGAGTGAAACAGAGGAAGTGGAATTATTTGGCGCACCAAACGAGGAAATCAGGGTTGAGATTAACGCTTCCGAATTAGTGTCTGTGGGGTTATCTCCTCAAGCATTGGCGGATCGGATTCGTCTCAGTGATGCAAAGGTTTCTGCTGGACAATTACGCAATAATCAGCGTAATGTTGCTGTGGAAGTAGAAAGTGAACTTTCCAGTTTAGAACAAATCCGACAGATTCCCATTCAAAACAGTCGTGAGGGACAGTTTACCCGTTTAGGGGATATTGCAACGATCAATCGAGGCATTTCTCAACCGCCTCAACAACTTGCTATCGTCAACGGTCACCCCTCGATCGCGTTAGGCGTTTTAATGAAGTCAGGGGTGAGAATTGATCAGTATGCGAAAACCATTCATCAGAAACTTGATGAATTTGAAACCCGCCTTCCTCAAGGAATTGAATTAGAAGTAATTTTTGATCAAAGTTCTTATGTTGAACAAAGAATCAATAGCTTAATCGGAAACTTACTGTTAGCGGCAATTTTAGTGATTGCGGTGGTGTTTGTGGCGATGGGTTGGCGATCTTCTCTGATTGTGGGAACAGCCCTCCCTTTAACGGTTTGCGTGGTGTTAGGTGTGATGAGTGCAACAGGAATCCCCATTCATCAGATGTCGGTAACAGGGTTGATTATTGCGTTGGGATTACTCATTGATAATGCCATTGTTGTGGTGAATGAAATTCAAGGGGAAATCGAAGCGGGTGCGTCTCCTTCCCAAGCCGTCACTAAAACTGTTAACTATCTACAAATTCCTCTGTTTGCTTCGACTTTAACGACTGTTTTAACTTTTCTACCCATTGCTGTGTTACCCGGTAGTGCGGGAGAGTTTGTCGGATCAATCGCGATTAGTGTGATTTTTGCCATTATTTCTTCTCTATTACTTTCTTTCACCGTAGTGGCTGCCTTAGCTGGAAGATTGTTGAGTCGTATCTCTTCCCAGACTTCTCGTAACTGGTGGAGTAATGGTATTGCTTTCAGTGCATTGGGTGGGATGTATCGCTGGAGTTTACAACAAGCGACCACAAAACCGCTTTTAATTGTTGTTCTCACTTTGATGATTCCGGGGATTGGGTTTAGCGTCGCAGGAAGTTTAAATCAGCAGTTTTTTCCCTCAGTCGATCGAGATCAGTTTCAAGTTGAAGTGGAATTTTCCTCTGATACCTCGATCGAGCAAACCCAAACCCAAGTGGAACAAGCTAGAGATATCATCACTCAACATTCTCAAGTGGAAGAAGTTCACTGGTTTATGGGAGAAAACGCCCCCAAATTTTACTACAACATGACGGGTTCGAGACAAAATCAATCCCAATACGCTGAAGCAATGGTACAACTGAACAGTGGGAAAGGGGTACAAAAGTTAGTGCGAACCGTACAAACGGAACTGGATCAGGCGTTTCCTAATGGGCGATTTTTAGTGCAACAATTAGGGCAAGGGCCCCCTTATGATGCGCCAGTGGAGATGCGAATTTATGGGTCAGATTTAGAGGAATTACGGCGTTTAGGAATGGAAGCCCGAGAAATCCTCAGTGCAATTCCTGAAGTTACCCATACACGAGATGATTTGAGCGAATATCGTCCTAAATTGGGGTTTACCGTTGATGAAGAACAAGCCAGACAAGTAGGGTTAGATAATAGTTCGATCGCGCAACAGTTAGAAGCCTATTTAGAAGGGGCTGTGGGCGGTTCCGTGTTAGAATCGACGGAAAATCTCCCGGTGCGCGTGCGACTAACAGAAACTGATCGATCGAATCTCAGTGATCTAGCCTCTCTCGACTTGCGTCCGTCTCAAACCAATGACCGCAACTTCCGTCCGAACTCAGCATTGGGAGAATTTAATTTAGTTCCCCAACGGGCGAAAATTTCCCGCCGTAACGAACAGCGAGTGAACACTGTTCAAGGATTTATTCAAGCAGGAGTGCTTCCCTCAACCGTGTTAGCAACGTTTCAAGAAAAACTCGCTGAGAAAAACTTTCAACTCCCTGCGGGTTATTCTTATGAATGGGGAGGGGAACAGGAAAAGAGTAATCAAGCGGTTGGAAACTTGTTGCTTTATGTTCCCTTGCTGGTGTTAGTGATGATGACAGCGTTGGTGTTGTCGTTAAATTCTTTCCGTCAAGCTGGGATTATTGCTTTCGTCGCAGTGGGATCAATTGGGATGGCATTGTTTTCTCTGTGGCTATTTGATTCAATTTTAGGCTTTATGGCGATCGTTGGGTCAATGGGTTTAGTGGGGATTGCGATTAACGATTCGATCGTGGTACTCTCAGCACTCAACGAAGATGAAGCAGCTAAACAAGGTCATCCGAAAGCGATTCAGAATGTAGTCATCAAAGCCACTCGTCACGTTTTGACCACAACAGTGACGACAATGATGGGATTTGTTCCCCTGTTGTTAGAAGGTGATCCGTTTTGGCAACCTTTAGCCATTTCGATCGCTGGTGGAATCGCAGGATCATCAGTGATGGCATTATATTTTGTCCCCGCAATGTATGTGTTATTGATGTCTCGTTTACCGCGAGGGTTGGAAACAAGGAAAACTCTACCTGCGTATGGTAGATTTCATTGATGACAAGATGACTGCATAGTTAAAGAAAATAAGATAAAATAAAACAAATGTTAAGATTCTAGTTCTAATTGAGAAGCCTTACTTATTATTATGCGTAACTTTGATCAAACCTCTCCCGAAAACCTGAGTATTGTTGCCGATTACTTTAAAGTATTATCAGAAGTGAGTCGCTTACAAATTCTGAATTGTCTGCGAGAAAAACCAATGAACGGCAAACAAATTGCAGAAGAGACAGGTTTAGGACAAGCCAATCTTTCCAAACATTTAAAGGTATTAACTCAAGCAGGGATTCTCAAACGAGAACAACAGGGAGTTAGTGTTTATTATCGTATTAAAGACCCGATGATCTGACGGGGTGACGATGTAGCTAAATGGCTTGCTGTATAAGGAACATAGCTCGTTTCACCCTAGGCGTAAAAGGGGAGCTTGTTACGATGGATTCTTATTATCTGTTTGACCCAATCTCTCAAGAAATCATAAAAAAATATCCAGCTGCTTCCGTATAATCCCAGCCAAAAATTACTGTTTTTCGTCATAGTTTTCTTAACTTTTCTCATTCTCCCCATATATTCAACTTGATTTTTTTCTCCGAATCGATTGTCCTTTTAGAGTGGAATGTGTATAGGCGATCGCTATCAATAAAACTAAACGAGTTAAGGGTTTTACTTGGATATTGGTGGTCTTTTTCTGTCTGAAAGCAAACCCTACCTTCTTCTCTATGAGCCAGTTGGCTAGTTCGGCACTATGAAACTCTCTATCTCCTAAAATAATAATTTGATAAGTTTTCAATAGCTTCAACGCGGGACGTAAAATCGCTTTTTGTTCGGCTAAGTTACTAGCTCCCTTTTTCGGGAGAAATTGCCAGTAAATAGGGAGTGATCGCTTTCCCATTACTACTCCCACCATAAATCAATTTTTGTCTTTCCATTGAGTGCGATCGAAGACAAGAGTGAATTCGTTCTCTACTAGCAAATCTTTTCTTGATAATTTGTTGAATAATTGCGCCCCCACAATAGGGAGACAGATCAACGTTCTAACTTTAAAAATCTTTGCATTCTTCGACGACGACTTTCAAATTTAATCGGTAAAGGGAAATAAGCAGCAAGCCTTTCTATTTTAACGGTTTTATGAGCTTGAATTAGCCAAACTAAAATTTTTAAAGTAATGACTTGATCTTGATTCAGGTAACGTGATATGACATCTAGATATAATTGATTTAACATGATTGTAACTTTCGGTCGGACTTCTTCAATACTGGTCGAATCTTTTTTACCATAAAAATCCTCGATTGCATACACTGTCTTGCTTTTCGCTGCGTTGTCACCCCGTCAGCCCCTAACCCCCAAGTCTGGGGGAATTAAATAGCTAGATCAACTTTTTACATTTGAGATCGCTATTCCTTCTTCCACATTTAAGGGAGACTTTCACAAGCGATCCCATCGTTATCCCCATCTAAACGGTGTGGATCACCAGAGAAAGCGTTTAACACCTGTTGCGCTTCGGCTTGAGTGGAAAAATCAGAACAATTACAGTCACTGTTGATGCAATTGGGTAAGTTTTCACGAGTGGCTGTAGGAAGAGGGGGACGTTTTCCGCGACGATAAGCCCAAGGCTCGATCGGATCATCTAGTGACCAAACCCCTGCTTCTAAACGTTCGGCGCTGTGTTGTGCTTCTCGATAACGTTGAGCGTCACAAGGATCAATATAATCTTCGTAAACGAGCGCTTGTCCGTCTTCTACCATTTGTAAATTGATCAGGCGATCGCCCTGATAAACTTCCGCAACTTGGCGACCATAGCGATCTTCCGTAATCATCCGTAGTTTAATTTTAGCCCCGATCGGGATCAGTTCCTCTAATCGTCTTGATGAGGCTTTTCCTCCCCTCTGTTGCGTTTCTGGTGCGTCAATACAAGCCAGTCTGACAATTACTTGTTTTCCATCTCGATCGATTTTAATGGTATCCCCATCAATAATGGAAATAACTTTTCCAAGAATATGAGAGGAGTTAGCAGTTTGCCAAAAAAAAGATAAAGAAATCAAGAAAACGAGTATTGATAAGGCTTTTTTAAAATGAGATGTCATTAATTTTAGTTTCTAAGTTTTAGTAGATGAGGGATTTTTCCACAAAAATCGTAACGGTTTTTCTCGCCATTCCCCAGCGTGTTTACTAATTCCAATTCTAGGAGTCGTTACAATTTCCGATCGCGCTAGGGTCGCACCTCAATGTTGTCGTTTGTCTGAAATTCTCGGAGATTTCTACTGCGAGAGAGATACGAAGCCAAAGATTTATTTGAACAAATCACCGATTTGATCCATTATAGCCCGCTTAAAGAAGGAGATAAATATAAGACAAAGATTACGATCGCCACACAAATCATTACCGAATTATATGGAAATCGCACTTGGGTAGAATATGGATTTCGTCAAGGGAAACAGGAATTGGGATGGACTGACTATCGCTTTACTGGCTTTTCTGAAATTGAAAAGAAGTGACGGCAGTTTCTCCATGATCTGCCGTTTCTGCAAATAGGGGTGTACTCAAATACCGTTCTCCGCCACTCGGTTGGATCACAACAATGCGTTTGCCTGCCCACTTCGCTTTTTGCCCCAGTTCCAAAGCTGCATAAACCGCAGCCCCCGTAGAAATACCACTGAGAATCCCTTCCTGTTTGGCTAACTCTCGCCCGACCTGATAGGCTTGTTGTTCACTCACCATCATTACTTCATCGATTAAATCCACTCGCAAGACATTCGGAATAAACCCCGCACCAATCCCCTGTACATTGTGAACGCGGGGACAACCGCCACTCAAAACAGGACTTAAACTCGGCTCGATCGCGATCAATGCTAAATTAGGATTTCGCTGTTTCAAGTAGCGTCCCGCACCCGTTAACGTGCCACCCGTCCCCACACCGAACACCACTGCATCCAGTTCGCCATCAGTCTCCTCCCAAAGTTCAACGCCAGTGGTCATGTAGTGAATTTTCGGATTAGCAGGATTGCTAAATTGTTGGGGAGAAAAGGAATTGGGAATCGTCGCCAAAAGTTCGTTGGCTCGCGCGATCGCGCCTGACATATCCAAAGCTGCTGGAGTAGTGACAATTTCCGCCCCATAGGCTTTCATCAATTGCATCCGTTCCCGACTCATGTTTTCTGGGATCGTCAAAATCATGCGATACCCCTTAGCCGCGCAAACCATTGCCAAACCAATGCCAGTATTCCCTGATGTGGATTCAATAATCGTAGATTCTCCAGGTTGGAGTAAGCCACTGCGCTCTGCTTCCGTAACCATACTAATAGCAATGCGATCTTTCACTGACTTAGCCGGATTAAAACTTTCCAACTTCAGCACAATTTCCGCCAGACAATCGTACTGCTGGGGGAGACGATTAAGCCGAACCAGAGGAGTCCCGCCGATAATTTCGGTAATATTGTTATAAATCTGCATTTTTTAAAGCACCATGAGCGGAAAGAAAACCGCAGTGAATCCCAACATCAATAAAATATGGGGGAGATTGGACTTGAGCAAACGCTTGGTGATTGCAAATAGAATATAAACGCTAAAAGCAAAAGACCACAATAACACCGCACCTTGTAGGAAGTTCGCCACATCCAAACTCCAGGTTAGCGTTGGTAACAGGTTACCGCTAAAACCAAAAGTCCGCGCTAAAGTTGGGAATAGCCTTCCCGACTCGGTAATCGCTGTGGGAATATAGTAAGCGAGGTTCGCACCCAGAGTGAGGGGCAAATAGGCATAGACCACCTTTAAATAGTTGGGAAAATTCTGTTGTCCTGCAGGAAAGACCAAACGCATCCACAACCGCGTCAATTGCTGAACGCCATAGGTAAAAACAAAGGGAAGGCTTAACAGCAGGGAGACCACTGGCAAAGAAACAAGCAAATGTTGGGAATCTAGGGGAATATCTCCCCAACCGAACCAGCCCAAAAGTTGATCACCTTGATGTATGAAAACCCCGCCAAGCAATAACAGCAGTAACGCGGCTTCCGCCCAAAATGGCTGATGACTCTCCAGCAAATCCGCTGCTGGAAAGCGCAGATTTAACTGCACTGAACGATTGGGACACGCTTTTAAACAGGTCATGCAGAACATACAATCTCGATTATCTTTTAATTGTGCGGGATGGGAATAAAGGGGACAACCCCCCGTTGCTTGTCCTTCTGTGGGCAGAGGATCGGAAAAATTCACAGGTGTTGCCTCACTGCCTTTATAGCAACCAAAGGTATTGCATTGACTGCCACAGACTTGTTGCGTCGATCGCAGTTCAATCATCGAGAGCTTGGCAAACAAGCCGTTCATCCCGCCAATGGGACACAAATAACGACACCACAAGCGACGTTCATAAATCAAGCTAAAGATAATCGCCCCAGCAGTAATAATCATCAATAACCAAGCGGAGAGATAGGCAGTGTGGGGCAAATCCCACAGCTTCTCCCATAAGTAAATGGCGACAAATCCGCCCCAAAGCCACCAAGCCCCCCAACGATTCAGAGCTTTAGTGTTCCAAGGTTTGAGAGAACGGGGAAAAATCCATAAGGAGAGTTGGCGCAACCATTCGGCGGTGATCATAAAAGGACAGACGGAACACCACAAACGCCCTAAAATGGGGAACAGCAGCAAATAAAAGGGCCACCACCAAGCCCAGAAGAAATGTAGGGTAATACTGTCTCCTCGATCTTGGGGTCCAATGAAGCCCATGAGCGTAACGGGAACAAAGACAAACATCATCAACACCCAAGTTCCCTGGGGCCACCAATTGCTGAGGAGAAATTGGCGCAACTTAGGAATCAGATTTAAGAGGTCAATGCGAAAGCTATTTTTCTGGGATTCCACAGACCATAAGACCTGTTCTGGGATGACGGTTTGCCCTAGTGGGGTCATGGTGACAGCACGTTTGAGGATCGCAGCGAGTTCTGCAATATTCCCTGGATAATCGTAACTAATTAAGCGTCGCAAATCTGCTTGATCCAGTTCCATTACGGCGCGATCGCGCTCTTGACAAAACTTCTGCACAAAGTAACGAGCAAAGTCGGTGATATCAGCTTTACGTTGATTCAGGGGCGGGAGTTTGATGCTGTGGTGATCAATATCGGGAAGAGAAATTTTTTGGGGAGCGATTAAAATCAAGCGAACTGAGAGTTGTCGCGGTGTAGTGGTTTGGTTGCGGTAAATAATCCCCGTTCTCAGATAGGCAAACAGGCGTTCTCGGTCAGTTTTACTCAGTAAATGAACATTATCGATGGCGAGAGTGCCTCGTTCGATGAGTTCTAGAATGCCAATGGTTTGTTCGCCGTTGCCAAAAATGCGATCGCTGTTGACCGTCCCTTCTATTTCTCGCGCGAGTGACGCACAGTCGATTTCGGCAAAGGGTTGATTTTCCAGAGCAGACTGCTGATGAATCAAACTCGCGATGAAGGTTTTGCCAGTGCCTCGCTGGGCTTGGCAGACAATAGGCTTTTGGTCTTGACTGGCGGTATTGACCGACTTAGCGAGTTTTTCGCTGATTTTGCTTGACCCGATCATGCGATCGGTGCTAGGAAGCGGTTGCAGGTAGGGTTGCAACCCCTGAATTCTGGTTTGTTCTGTTCCTATCCGTTTGGTGAATTGCTCTAACTCTTGTACTAAGAGATTGGTAATCGCTTGTTGTAGATCGGGATACTCTTGGGAAAGCCTTTTGAGGACTTCTCGATCGAGAAACCACACTTCACTGGTTGTTAAGGTGATGGCATTGGCTTGATATTGAGATGGCGCATAATTCCTGACTAAGGGTAAGTAGCCAAAAACGTCTCCAGCATTGTAGTAGGTAATGTGGCTTTTGCCTATAGGAGAATGGCGATAAATCTCGACTGTCCCCCATTTTAGGAAATAAACACCTTGAGGGGTTTGGCTTTCTTCGTAGATAGACGTATTCGCTGCAATGGGTAAGACTTGTAAGTGATGCGCGATCGCGCTAATAGTCGCATCACTCATTGTTCCCCAAACCCGGTGGAAGGAAAGCCAGTTTTCACACTCTAACTGATCGGCCAAATCAGAAGTGAGTTGCGTCGCTTCAGGATGTAGAGGAAAGGAGGAATTAGGCATTTTTGGTGATTATCCTCCATTCTGACATGAGGGTTAATAGGACAGACATTGATCAACTTTTTAAAGGGTCACATCGTTCTCAGAACCAGCAGCATTGCAGCCATGTCGGAATCTTCTGCGCCGACGCGCTTTCACTGGTCTTTTGGCTAGGACGGCTTGAATGTCATCTAAAAGTTGACGAACCTGGGGCGCATCTGCGGACTCCTCGTTTTCTTGGCACTTGGCTTCCCAAGTCTGGAGCAATTCTCGCAATTCGGCGCAAGTCTTGCCATCATAGAATTCTTCTCCGCGATCGATCTCCTTTCCGATATCGAGTAACTGATCTTTCAGCGCCACAGGAACACGAATGGTTTGCGTTTCTTGATCTTGCCAAACGGCTTTGCGTCCTGCTCCTCGACGATATCCACCTCTTCCGGGCATTTTAAATTCTCCTTAGTTACGACTCTTCTAGTGTAGTCGATTATTGATTTAGTGTCAAAATCTATAGTCCTTGTTATGAGTATTTTATAGATTTTGTGACAATATCTTTGGTGTCGTGTCCCAACTCGACAATCAAGGCAGCGATCGCGCAGTTCATTCCAAAAAGTGGTGATTGCCTTGAGACCCGTACAGTGGTTATAGTCTTAATATTATCCGATTAAATACCGGAGGAGTTTATGACTTTAAAAGACGAATATGATGAAGCTGG
>CAYXDG010000064.1:0-20307 GCA_964463655.1 uncultured Dactylococcopsis sp. | reverse complement strand
TTTAGGAGTTGCAATTCCTTGCTTTGATTTCTTTTGAAAAGCGTGTAAGACGTAAATGACCTCAGAAAATTTGACTGTGTAAACAACACGATAAGTATTTCCATCAAAGTTTTCGACAATTTCCAGCACTCCAGAGCCTTTAAATCCTTTAAGGGGTTTGACTGAGGGATGTTTCCCGCCACATTGAGCTAGATATAAGGCGTAACCAATAATTTGTTGAGATGCTTCTGGGAACTCTCTAATTTCCTTAAGAGAATTTCCAACCCACTCAACTGATTTTAATGATACATTATTCATTCTCTTCAGTACCTAGATCAATTGCTCTCTCCAATTTCCCTGATTAAGAGGAGAATCAGATTAGCTATAAGCCAATGGCGTTAAAGGCTGACCAATATTTTTTTCAGCAAAAGGGAACTCTCCACTCAATTTTAACTTGCACTCATCCACATCATTTTCAGAGACGATCGGTGCTGACCTGATCAAGTATAATCAATCCTAGTAGTGATATGACTGGCTAAAGTGATGCCACCTAATTTTCACAATCAAGGTCAAGGAAAGCCGAGGAAAGTTCCTCTCTATTTAGCGTTTGCCGTTCCTTTTACCTTACAAGTTTTGGGTATTGTTGGGCTAGTGGGTTACTTATCTTATCGGAGTGGACAGCAAACCGTACAAGACTTAACCAATCAATTACTGGCAAAAACAGAAAACCGAGTCATCCAAGAGCTTGATGATTATCTCGGTTTTCCCCATGAAATCAACCAGTTTAATATAGCAATGGTTGAGTCTGGAGTCGTCGATTTAGAGAATTTAGACCAGTTGCATCACTATCTAATTACAGAACATCAAAAGTTTCCACAAATTACCAGTGTTCTTTTTGGCAGTCCTGAAGGGGAGTTTTTAACAGTTCATCGCGTTAGTGCTTTGGAGGTGGAAGCTGCACTAACAAAAGTTAACCCACCCCAAGAGTTACTGGTTGAAGTGGGGCGTTCTGATCCTGATGATTCAAGTCGTTTAAATCTTTATGCACTTGATCAAGAGGGAACTATGGGTCGCTATCTAGAAACGATTAAAGAGGTTGATGTCCGTGAGCGTCCTTGGTATCGTCGCGCAGTGAAGAGCCAAACTTCAGGCTGGAGTGACTTATTTCAAATTGGAGCAAGTAATATATTGACCATTAATGCTTATGCTCCTTTTTATAACACATCTCAAGAGTTGGAAGGGGTTTTTTCGATTAATTTGAGTTTAGAAGTGCTGAGTGAATTTCTCACTAATCTCACTGTGAGTAATGCTGGAGAGACTTTTATTTTAGAACGGAATGGCTTGTTAGTTGCTAACTCTGCTGGTGAACTCCCCTATCGGACTTCTCGTGGTAAAAAGGGTGAAATTCTCAAACCTGGCAATGTTCAATTTCATCGGATACCTGCTCAAGAAAGTTCTAATCAAGTAATTGCAGAAGCAACAGAAGCGTTACAGGAACAGTTTAATGATCTCAGTACGATTCAATCACCGCAGCAAATAGAGTTTGCAATTGAAACGGATGCTGGGAAAAAAGACTCCTATTTTTTGCGAGTGTGTTGTTATCAAGATGATTATGGCTTGGATTGGCTTGTTGTAACGGTTGTGCCAAAATCTGAGTTTATGGGGACAATTTATGCAAATGTTCGACGAACCATTGCTTTATCTGGGGTTGCATTATTGGGGTCATTGGGGTTAGGTTGGTGGAGTTCGCGACGGATCGCGCGATCGCTGCTTCGTTTGTCTCAAGCCAGCAAAAGCGTTGCACAAGGCAATTTTAACGATTCTTTTCCCACCAGTCGCATTCGAGAAGTCGATACCTTATCTGAATCATTTTCTCACATGGCGCGATCGTTACAAGAAGCGGAACAGTTTCGGGATCATTATGAAGCACTGTTAGAGCAGGAAGTGACAGAAAAAACCCTTGCTTTACAAGAAAGTTATACTGAATTACAACTCATTACAGATTCGATCTCTGGCTGTATTTCTTTTACTGATTCTGCGATGCGTTATCAGTTTGTGAATCAAACCTATGAAGTATGGTTTAATTGTCCTAAAGAAGACATTATTGGGCGTACTGTTGAGGAAGTCATTGGGACACAAGCCTATCAAAACGCCTTACCTGATATTCAGCGAGTGTTAGCAGGTGAAACTGTTACTTATGAGAAAGAATTGCCTTATCAAGGGGGAAAAACTCTTTATGTTTCTGCGGTGTTAACGCCCAAATTGGATGAGAATAATAATGTTTTAGGATATTATGCTCTGATTACTGATATCAGCGATCGTAAGCAATTAGAATTAGAATTAGAACAAGCGAATCAAGAACTCAAACAATTAGCAACTGTTGATGGGTTAACCCAAATCGCAAATCGTAGAGCTTTTGACAAACGCTTACAAGAAGAATGGAATCGCAGTTGCAGAGAGTCTCTTCCTTTGAGTCTTCTTTTCTGCGATGTGGATTATTTCAAAAAGTATAATGATTATTACGGACACCAAGCAGGAGATGATTGTTTGCAGAAAGTCGCATTGATTATTAAGGAAAACTGCAAACGAGCCGAAGATTTTCCCGCTCGGTATGGGGGAGAAGAGTTGGCGATTATTTGTGCGGGAATGAATGCAGACAAGGCGAGAAACTTAGCAGAAAAAATTCAGAAACAGCTTTTTCATACGGCCATTCCTCATGAGGGAAATCCTGATCAAAATCGAGTCACTTTAAGTATTGGAATCGCCAGTGTTATTCCCCAAAAAAGTGATGATCCTAATCATTTATTAAGGGAAGCCGATCGCGCTTTATATTTAGCAAAAGAACAAGGGCGCGATCGTGTAATTAGTTTTAAGTTGTAACGATTCGCACCAAATTTTTTATATTGTGGCGGTTTGTGGAGATATCTTGTTGATGCTTGGGTTGCCTCGGAGTCCTGCTGCTGAGAAGATTAAACTGGATGCAGAAGGAGAAATTGAGGGATTGTTTTAAAGAATCACATACCCTGATTGATTGGCTTTGGCTCTATACATGGCAATATCCGCATCTCGTAAAATAGCATCATGTTCGGTGTAGCGAAGATGACTGAAAACAATGCCGATACTGGTTTCAATTTCTAAGTGAATCCCCTTAATGACGATCGCGGGTTTGGGAACATCTTGAATGCGATGGGCGACCTCGATCGCGCTTTCTGTGTCGGTCATCTTTTCTAAGAGAGAGAAAAATCATTTCCTGTTTCAGAGCGCAAGAGGTTAAAGATTTGGTTGATCCACTCTTGAGAGTTGTCTTGAGTCTTTTGCAGCGATCGCTGTTGAAAATATCGGCAGATGGTTTCTGGCATCGCTTCTGGGGGTAAAATGGCATCAGTCACCCCACTAGCGATCGCATTACCGGGCATTTGTTGATAAATTGCGCTTTCTTCTGACTGAGCAATCACTAATCCTTCTTGAGATTTGATGGCTGTGACTCCCAGTGTTCCATCACTGCCCATTTCTGAAAGGATAACACCAACAGCGCGATCGCGATGATTTTCCGCATTGGTGCTTTGATCAATCGTTAAATTTTGTGTCATCAGGTAATTCAGTAGCTTGATAACTTGTAAGAAATTCACTTTTTTTATGAATCCTCTAAATTCCAGCCAACCTAAATTATTCTTTAAGTCTAAGGTTTCTATTTCTAATCCAGCTTTAATTGTTCGATACAAGAAAGTTTCTTTGATATGAAATTTAACTAAAATAAAAATATTTCCTTGTTAATCATTTAAACTACGATCAGCAATGTCTTTGTTTTGATTAATCTTATGAACCATCCTTTTTACATTGTTGATGTTTTTGCAGTCGATCGCTACACTGGAAATCAACTGGCAGTTTTTCCTGATGCGAGTCAGATCAGCGATCGCGTTATGCAAGATTTTGCCAAAGAAATTAATTTTTCGGAAACCACTTTTATAACTTCCTCTTCTGCTGTTGAAAACAGTTATGATGTCCGCATTTTTACCCCCAATCAAGAAATTCCCTTTGCGGGTCATCCCACTCTCGGAACAGCTTATATTATTCGAGAACATTTAATGTCAACTCCTGAAAAAGTGAATACAAATCAAGTCAATCTCAACTTAAAAGCGGGAACCATTCCTGTCACTTGGGAACAGACAGAAAACGGAGAAGAAGTGTTTTGGATGCAGCAAAATGAACCCGAATTTGGTAAAATAATTAGTCCCAGCGCGATCGCACCTATGTTAAATCTTTCTGAAAGCGAAATCAATCCTAATTTTCCCATTCAAGAAGTTTCCACTGGGTTGGAATTTTTAATCATTCCTGTGAATACCTTAAACGCTTTAAAGCAAATTCAAATTAACAAAGAAGCCTACTATCAATTAATTGCGTCTTTACAAGCGAAAAGTCTTTTGGTGTTTTGTCCTGAAACTTATTCTGCCGAAAATGATTTGTGCGTTCGCGTTTTTGCTGATTATTTAGGCATTCCAGAAGACCCCGCCACAGGAAGCGCCAATGGGTGTTTAGCTGCGTATTTATACAACAATCAAGTCTTTCCGACACAGGAAGAAGGGGTGAAGGTGAGAGTCGAACAAGGCTATGAAATCGATCGTCCTTCTCTGCTGTTTTTAGATGCGAATGAGGAAAAAATTGCTGTTGGGGGACAAATCTGCGCGATCGCGCAAGGATATTTCAGGGATTAGATGAAAACCTTAGTGGTCGCTACCACCAATAATGTAGAGACATTCCATAGAACGTCTCTACAACAGGGAACGTCCCTACAGGTTAGTAAGCTAAGCCCATGCTGCGGGTCGTTTCCGCACCGAGATAGACACGCACACTTAAGAAATCAGTCGGACAAGCCGTTTCACAGCGTTTGCAGCCAATGCAATCTTCAGTCCGAGGAGAAGAAGCGATTTGACCCGCTTTGCAGCCATCCCAAGGAACCATTTCTAAAACATCTAAGGGACAAGCGCGAACGCACTGTGTACAGCCAATACAGGTGTCGTAAATTTTTACGCTATGAGACATAATTAAGACTTACTCCTTAACGGAATTTATCAAATGAGAACACTATTCAGGTTCAGTTTACCGCAAGGGCTGGGAGGCTCTGGTACAAGGCGACAAGAAAGTTTAAACTCTGTAACATATTGCTTAGCGAAATGTAAAGTATCAGTAACCAGTTACCCGTCCATTGGGGAACAAATAACGAATAACAAATAAGTCATAATAGAGTTTGAAAAGAAAACAGCACAGTGGTTTAAGATGGCGCAGCAAACCGTTACCCCTTTTGGCAGTTGGAAATCCCCCATTACCTCAGATTTAATTGTTTCGGAAAGTATTGGTCTCGGGGGAGTTGTCTATGATGGTCAAGATATCTATTGGTTAGAAGGACGACCCTCAGAAGGGGGACGATCTGTTTTAGTCAGACGGAGTCCCCAAGGAACGATCGCAGATGTTACCCCGCAACCCTATAATGTTCGGAGTCGTGTTCATGAATATGGGGGAGGGGCGTTTTTAGTGGTACAGGGAACGGTTTATTTTTCTAACTTTTCCGACCAACGTCTTTATAAACAGTCTCCGAATACTGACCCGCAACCCTTAACTCCAGAAGGAAAGCAGTGTTACGCAGAACCGATATTTGATCCAGTGCGCGATCGCCTAATCTGTATCTGTGAAGATCATGATACGGTAGATGCTGAACCCAATAATTATATTGCTAGCATTAATCTCCAAACGGGAGAGGTAACACAACTCGTTTCAGGATGCGATTTTTATGTTTCTCCTCGCTTGAGTCCCGATGGCAAAACACTAGCTTGGGTACAATGGAATCATCCGAATATGCCTTGGGATAACACACAATTATGTATGGGTCAGGTAGATGATGACGGTCGTGTCCGTGAGATTAATGTCGTTGCTGGTGGAGAAGGAGAATCAGTATGTCATCCCCTTTGGTCGCCTGATGGACAATTATACTTTGTCAGCGATCGCAATAATTGGTGGAACTTATATCGTCTCACCTCTGACGGTGAAATTGAAGCCCTCTTTGAAATCAAAGCGGAGTTTGCTTTTCCTCATTGGGTCTTTGGCTTATCCCTGTATGATTTTGTCTCATCAGAGCAGATTGTTTGCACCTATACTCAAAATGGACAGTGGTATCTCGCCACATTGGATACTCACACCAAAACCCTAAACACTCTTGATGTTCCTGACACAGATATTGGTTCGGTTCATGTCCAAGGTGAAACAGTGGTTTTTCTGGGCGGATCAGCCACTGAACCCACAGCCGTGGTAGAAATGAATTTAGACACAGGAAGCCGTAGAATTTTCAAACAGGCGACTAATCTAGAAATCGATCAGGGGTATTTATCTGTTCCGATCGCGATCGCCTTTCCCACCACAGGAAACAAAACCGCTTATGGGTGGTTTTATCCTCCCCAAAACAAGGATTATACTGCACCTCAAGGAGAGTTACCCCCTTTAATTGTCAAAAGTCATGGTGGACCGACAGCAGCAACCAGTCCTCGTTTTAACCTAAAAATTCAATATTGGACCAGTCGCGGGTTTGCGTTTGTGGATGTTAACTATGGCGGAAGCACAGGATATGGACGAGAATATCGACAACGGTTATACAAAAATTGGGGGATAGTAGATGTTGATGATTGTGCGAATTCCGCGCAATATCTCGCAGCAGAAGGAAAAGTGGATGGAAGCCGTCTCGCGATTACAGGGGGAAGTGCTGGTGGTTATACAACCTTAGCCGCTTTGACCTTCCGAGACACCTTTAAGGCTGGTGCTAGCCACTATGGTGTTAGTGATTTAGAAGCACTTGCCCAAGAAACCCATAAATTTGAGTCGCGATATTTAGATGGTTTGGTGGGAGACTATCCCCAAGAGAAAGAAGTTTATCAAGCGCGATCGCCGATTTATCAGACAGAACAGTTATCTTGTCCCGTGATCTTTTTCCAAGGATTAGAAGACAAAGTGGTTCCCCCTAACCAAGCAGAAAAAATGGTAGAAGCGATTAAGGAAAAAGGCTTGCCAACTGCTTATGTTCCCTTCGAGGGAGAACAACATGGCTTCCGTCGTGCTGAGAACATCAAACGAGCGCTCGATGGAGAGTTTTATTTCTACTCTCAAATCTTTGGGTTTACTCCTGCTGATGAGATTGAACCTGTGGAAATTATGAATGCTCCCTGACCCCCAACTGAGGGATTAAAAGGGAAACAGGAGTTAACTCCATTATCAGCAATTAACCATGACTAACCTGAGACGTTCGGAGATAACTTATCCCATTATTTCGGGAGTGGTTGACCAACCCGAAGCCCCCACCAATTTGAGAGGGGGGAATGGCGCTGATCTGGTAGCAAGATATAATCGACTGATTGACGCGATCGCGCCTAAGATTTTAATCGACTTTTCCAGTGCTGACAGCGACTTGGGGGTAACGCTCAGTGAATACCACTTTCTCATCTTACCCGTTCCCTATAGTCTCTACGCTGCGAATCCCAACAATACTCGCTGGGAAGTTCTCTACTCAGCAGCAACAGCTAACTTTGATAATTCCCAAGCGATCGCCTTCGGCGGTGAGCGGAGCTCAATCGAACCTGTCACCTTTGCTGGCTTGAACAGCATTTTCACCATCGGACTTCTCGCAGGTGGTGGTTATGGCGGTGGGAGTCCACTTGATGATAGTTATTGGGAAGCCCTTGAAATTGAAGGACGAGCCAGTTTCATCGATTTACCGACTGTTTACAATTACAACTCCGATCTGACTTGGAACAACCTTGTGGGAATTATGCCTCTGGAAACCAGTCTGAAAATTAAACTCCGTCCGTCTCTCAATAAACCAACCGTTAACCAGTTAATTACAGGGTGATGATTTTTATTGGTGTTTATGATGATTGGCTTAATGGGGTTTATACCGTCAAACAGGTTCTCAAGCTGACAGAGGAGAAGGTTATTGTCCGCAGTGATGGACACTATAATGAGACATTCAGTTCAGCTTTATTGCACCAGAAACAAGTGCTTTTAGTCAAAGGAGAGAAACGCTTAAAAGCCAGAGGACATGGGGGTGAGAATGCCCACAATTATCTCTCGCTTTATCTTCGCTTTTGTCCCGATTCCCTTATGATTAAAATCGACCCTGACACGGGTGTTAATCATGCGCCAACGTTACCCTGTAAATTTGATGTAGCTTGTAATTATGTTGAGGGGTCGCTAAGGGGAGGGGCGATCGCGTTTTCGAGAAATGCAGCCCAAACCATTGTTAACAGCCGATTACTGCTTGAGAAAAAATATAAGCCTTTGAGATGGTGTTACCGTTGGCGGGAGAAAGAGTGGATTCCCTGCGAGGATGCGATTCTCTACGATGTCATCCAACGGTTAGGCTTAAACCTAGTGTTTTGGCATGATGTCTATTGTCGCCATCGCGAGGAAGCCTTTAACCCTCCCTATTCCCTGAGTTGTTATTCTCTCTATCACCCAATTGGTTGTCAGGGAGACTCTTGAGATGGGGAGACCAAATAACGAATAACGAATAACGAATGACAAGGGACAAAGGACAAAGGACAAACATAATGAAAGTCTCTGAATTCAAAACTCTCGTTCCAGGCGCTCCTCAACTTCCTGACGAGTTGCCCGACGATTACCCCATTGAACAGTATTGGTGGACTTGTTCAAACATGGCGCATTTATCCAAATGGGACAACCAGAAGACGATGCCTACGGCACGAGCAAAGCTCTACGCGTCTTTGAATTTTCCATTAATGCCAAAGGTGAAGTCCGCGCTTCTCTGACTGTCCCCGTTTCACTGAACCTCTAGGGGTTTGTCCTTCGTCCCTTGTAAACCAGTGACTAATGACTAATGACCAATGACTGATCAACTTTCTGTTACTGACTGGAAACAATACCGCACCACTGACCCCAACGTTACAGGCGATCGCGTCAGACCTTGGGAAAGAGTCAAGATTCCCCCATTACCCTTGGGACTTGACAAAACCGATCCTTATGGCGTGACTCACTATATTATTAATTTAATGCGATCGGCAGCGCAAGCGGGAGTGGAGGGAACCTTCTGGGAGGTACGCCACCGAGGACAGACGGAGGTTTATTGTGGATTGAGTGGGGTGAAACTTCCTGACGATTATCAGATTAAGGGCTTGGATGAGACCGAAATCCGACTCCTTGCTAGTGATAACAACTTTGAGCAACAGAATCGGGAGAATCTCTTAGCCAATGACGACCCTGCATACGGATAACTTCTTTCAGTCCCCGATAGATACTGGCTTGGGAAATGTTGAGGTCGTAGGCTGAAAGCCGAGCCGTAAGGCATCGAGGCTCGTTTAGGATTAACCTCGTGAGGGGCAAGCTGTTGGTTTTGCAGGTAGAAGTACACCAGCCCCTTAATCGTAATCATTTTTTGTTCATAGAGCGCGATCAAATCTTCGATTTGGTGAGCCTTCGGCTCAATCGCGCTTTCAATATCAAGAATCTCCATGATGGAAACTTATCGGGTACGCTGGGTTATTGATGAGCCATACAGTTCAAGCCCAAACTTTAGCCTGCCCTATTACTAGGATACGCTTGGCAGGCGCGATCGCGCCACAATTAACTGAGCCGTTGGGCTATGAACATCAGCAAAGATATGGCAAGATTATGGCGCAATCGTTGGCTGGAGACAAGTGTTAAAAATCTAACCGTGGTCAAATTGGTGAGCGAACGATTTCTATCGAGGAAATGACAGAGATTCAAGCTAAAGAGCGTTTGTCTCCTGACCAACCCATGTACCCTGGAAAAAGACAGCTTCGAGAATTTGAATATATTTGCCAAAGGGTAGGTTAACTTACGCCTTAGTGTACTAGCTATTGTCATCGCACTCTGGCATTTTAAAGTTCAATCAAATGAAGAGAAGGATGATATGGTAAAATTTAAGTCAAAATTAAGTCAATCTTATTTGGGGTAAGCTGGGAAGTACGGGTGTGGTAGGATTTGAACCTACGACAAACGGATTAGAAGTCCGCTACTCTATCCACTGAGTTACACACCCTAGCTTATAGTCCATTATACCATATCATCAAACCCAGAAAAAGATAGTAGGATGGTAACAGCAACTCGCCCGAAACTAGATTCAATCTAATTAGTTACCTTTACCTATGAGTCCGAAAAAACTCTCTGATGACGAAAAGACAGAACTTGTCCGTTTATATCGTCAAACTGATGAAACAACAGCCACTTTAGCAGATCGCTTTCAAGTGAGTAGTTCCACTGTTAGCCGTGTTTTAAAAAATAGTTTATCTAGTGAAGAATACGTAAACTTAATTCAAACTAAACGCCATAATCGACATAAGTCTCGCGTTTTTTCCCCATCAGATCAAGACATAGAATCATCAACTGATTCTTTAGAAGGAAGTGAGCAATTTTTGGCAAACTTAGAAGCTGATAATTTTGTTTCTGAAACAGAGAAGTCCCAACAAATTGAATTGTCTTTTGATCCTGAGAAAAACCCTCCTCAAACCAGTTTATCTCCAGATCAAGATGATGGAGAAAATGTTGATCAAGTTGATTTTAGCGTGATTAAGGCGATGTTTGGTGAAGATGTGGGAGATGATGATTTGGAGGATACGGAAGAAGAAGATTGGGATGAGGAGGAAGAGGTAGTTAGTGGTAATCAAGAGGTTGATTCTAATGAAGTGGAGGTCTTACCCTTATCTCAAGCTAAATTTCCAAAAACTTGTTATCTGGTGATTGATCGCGGTGCAAATTTAATTACTAAACCTCTCAAAGAGTTTAGAGATTTAGGAAAAATTCCCAGTGTTGAAACCCAACAAAAAACTCTCCCAGTTTTTGACAATCATCGGGGCGCACGACGCTTTTCTAATCGCTCTCAAAAAGTGATTAAAGTTCCAGATGGCAAACTGATTCCAAAAACGAGAGAACATTTAGAAGCAAAGGGAATTAAACGGATTCTTATGGATGGAAAAGTTTATATGCTTTCCTAAAGTCATCGTTGAAATTTTCAAGGAGAAAAATGAGTGAAAATAATCAGTACGGGGTGGTTTTAGTGACCACAGAAGGGAAGGATAAGGCGATCGAGATTGCGTCTGCGTTAGTTAAAGAAAAATATGCAGCCTGTGTTAGTCTGATGCCTGTTCAGTCAGTTTACACTTGGGAAAATGAAGTTCATAGCGATCGAGAATGGCAACTGGTGATTAAAACTGATTTGGCTTACTATTCCAAGTTAGAAGCGCGAATTAATCAAATTCATTCTTATGATGTGCCAGAAATTATCGCGCTCCCGATCGCAGCAGGACTAACCCCTTATCTCAATTGGATTGGAGAAAATGTTTCTCCAGAATAAAGGTTCTCTATGGCACAATGAGACAGGTAGATTGAGAATTGGATTGGGCTATGACTAAGTTTGTTTTCGTCACTGGTGGCGTGGTTTCCAGTATTGGGAAAGGAATCGTTGCAGCTAGTTTAGGGCGACTGTTTAAATCTCGTAACTATTCAGTTTCGATTTTAAAGTTAGACCCTTACCTAAATGTTGATCCTGGAACGATGAGTCCGTTTCAGCATGGAGAAGTATTTGTGACTGATGATGGGGCGGAAACTGACTTGGATTTGGGACACTACGAACGGTTTACAGACACTTCAATGTCACTACTTAATAGTGTGACAACAGGGTCAATTTATCAAGCAGTGATTAACAAAGAACGGCGAGGAGACTACGAAGGGGGAACGGTACAGGTAATTCCTCATATTACTCAAGAAATTAAAGAACGGATTCATCGTGTCGCGGAAAATACCAATCCCGATGTGGTGATTACAGAAGTTGGGGGTACGGTTGGCGATATCGAATCGTTGCCTTTTTTAGAAGCCATTCGTCAGTTTCGCAAAGAAGTGGGACGCAAGAATGTCCTTTATATGCACGTTACCTTATTACCTTGGATTGCTTCGGCCGGGGAAATGAAAACTAAACCCACTCAGCATTCGGTGAAGGAATTGCGATCGATCGGGATTCAACCAGATGTTTTAATTTGTCGCTGCGATCGCCCTCTAGCGGAGAATCTTAAAGAAAAACTCTCAGAATTTTGTGATGTTCCAGTAGAATCGGTGATTACGGCTCAAGACGCTACCAGCATCTACGAAGTTCCTTTAATTTTGGAAAAAGAAGGATTAGCCCAACAAACTCTAGATTTATTAGCATTAGAACAGCGCCAGCCAGATTTGCGTCAATGGCAAACCTTAGTGGAAAATATGGCAAGTCCCAAGCAGGGGATTGAAATTGCTATCGTTGGGAAGTATATTCAACTCAGCGACGCTTACTTATCACTGGTGGAAGCACTCCGTCATGCGGCGATCGCAGTGGGTAGTGAAGTAAAAATTCGTTGGGTCAATGCCGAAGAAATAGAACAACTTGGCGCAGAAACCTATTTACAAAAGATTAGTGGCATTATTGTACCAGGGGGCTTTGGTATTCGTGGCATTGAAGGTAAGATTCAAGCAGTAGAATATGCTCGTAAAAACAAGATTCCTTTCTTAGGATTATGTCTGGGAATGCACTGTGCTGTTGTGGAATGGGCGCGAAATATTGCCAACCTCGATCGCGCCAGCAGTGTTGAATTTGATGCAAATACCCCCAATCCTGTGATTAACCTCCTACCTGAACAACAAGATGTGGTAGATTTAGGCGGTACCATGCGCCTAGGTTTATATCCTTCCCGCTTAAACCAAGACAGTCGCGCTTACGACCTTTATCAGGAAGAAGTCATCTATGAACGCCATCGTCATCGTTATGAGTTTAATAATGCCTATCGGAGTCTGTTTTTAGAACATGGTTATGCTATTGGTGGGACATCCCTTGATGGACGCTTAGTAGAAATGATTGAACTCAAGAGTCATTCCTTTTTTATTGCGACTCAATTTCACCCAGAATTTCGATCGCGTCCGAATCAACCTCACCCTCTATTTGTCGGATTTGTCAAAGTAGCTACTGAAGAATATTCCTTCGAGATCATTCCTTCAATTTCTAAAAAGGCAGTCCAAGACATGGGGGTAGAAATGACGGGTCATTTGCCTGCAGAAGTGATTAATTAAATCCCATGACTTTTCCCGATAACCCAATGACGACGGAAGAAGCGAGAGAGAGATGTTTCAGTTAAAGAGAGGTAAATTGGGCGACCATGAGGACAAGTGTGAGGTTGACGGGTTTGTTGCCAGCGATCGAGAATCTCTTGCATTTCTGGAAGTGAGAGAGGAGTTCCATTGCGGATTGCACTCCGACAGGCGATCGCCACTTGTGCTGTGTCTAAATCTCCTCCCAGACTCAATTCTAAAATAGCATCTGTGAGATCGTCCCGTGCTTGTAAAATTTTAGGAATGGTTCTCAAAGCCCACATTTGTTCTCCAAAACAGTCGATTTCTAAACCCAGACGTTCTAATTGTTCTTGCTGTTGGGGAGAAAGTTGGTTCAAAATCAGAGGAGGATCATAAGAGACTAATTGCCATTGGTCTTGCAATTGTTCATAGAGGATGCGTTCATGGGCGATGTGTTGTTCCACTAACCAAATCCCTGTGGGATGTTCTGCGAGAATATAAGTATTGTGAGCTTGCGCGATTGCCTTCAGGGAAACCCCCCTTACATCCCCCCTATTAGGGAGGACAGAGGAGGGTTCTTCTTCTTTCTCAAGCAAGCGATCTGAAAGCTGATAACTTCCCTTGACTTCTTGTGCTTTCAATAATTCTCCCACACGGCGATTATGAGCCATTTCAGAGACACTCTCTGGGTTAAGGTAGAGAGCCTCCTTCAACCCTTCTAAGGCTTGTTCTTGCCAATAATTAAGGAAACGGAGATAGATTTCAGCTTTAGCGGGGTGACGATTCCAGTCGATTAAACTGGGGTCAGTGTGCAAATGTAGCCAGCAGATGGGATAACGATCGCGGGGGAGGGTTCGCATCATTCCAGAGATCAGGGTTTGTTCCAACTCTGGTAAATGAACACAGCGCCCATTGAGAGCAATTTTAATCCAATCTCCTTTATAGCGAGAAGCGCGGTCAGGCAGTCCAATCACTAATTCGATTTGAGATTCTCCTCCCTGTTCTGGTGTTTCCACATGGCGACACAGATACTGAAAATCTGAGGGCTGAAACTTCGAGAAAATCTGAGGAAACAGTTGTTGAGGGGTTGCGACAGGACTCAAATGCAACCAGAGACGCTGTTCATGAGACACTTGCCAAGTCAGATAGGGATGGGCTAGCGCTATCTCGTAAATAGTTTTCTGAATCGTCTTTAGCTGTTGAGACACTTTTGGGAGAGCATGGCGACGAGCGGGAAAATCGGCAAAGAGATCAGAAACTGTAACAATAGTTCCAGGCGCTAGGGCGATCGCTTTCTCAGAGATAATATTTCCTCCTTGACCATATTGCATCTCATATCCTGAGTCATTCTCTTGACGACTCCGCACCACTAAACGGGCAACTTGGGTCATACTGTGTAGTGCTTCTCCCCGATACCCTAAAGTGACAATTTTTTGCAGATCGCTAACAGTAGCAATTTTGCTCGTGGTATGAGGACAAGCACATCGTCGCAGATTCTCTAAGCTCATTCCTTGTCCATTGTCAGCTACTTGAATCCAAGACAATTGATTTTCGAGACAAATTGTAACGCGATCGGCCTTGGCATCTAAAGCATTTTCCACTAACTCTCTGACGACAGCGGCAGCAGCAGAAATCACCTCTCCTGCTGCAATTTGTTTAATCACATTATCTGGTAGAACTTGAATCGACTGATTAGTCATTTGTTATTGGTTCATTGGTCATTGGGAAAACTAATTTCTTATACCATTTTCAAAAAGTCAACCCCCCTTATTAATGGCAGGGCTGTTTCAAGCTAAAGCTAAACGTACGCAGGAGGGGGAGATTGGGAGAAAGGGAAGTGGGGAGAGAAGAAGGAAAGTGGGATAGGGAGAAAGTGGGATGGGGGGTTTCTCCCGATATCACTCTCCCACTCTCTCCCTACTTCCTTCTTTTCCCCTTTCTCCCGATTTCCCGATCTCCTCCTCAGTCTTAACCGAGAATGAAACAGCCCTACCCTTATTAATGGGGGTTTAAGTAGTCACTTTGTAGCACTAATTGTTCAAAATGGTATTAGTTATGAAATTAATAGTTTGACTGGTCCGTGCTCAAATTGAAGCCCCCAGTGAATTAACAGCTTGGGGGCGCTCAAATATCAGTTTTTTCGGGGAAAATAATGTTTCATGGGGCTGTGTTAAGAATTTATTCGTCAGGCTCAATGGTGCTAGTTAAACCATAATTTTTTAAGGTTTCACAGTAGAATTCTGCGTGTTCTTGAGCGCAGGTGATCACCAGAGAAACTCCAGAATTATGGGCTTCCATCATGATATCAACAGCTTGGGCTTCGGTGAGACTGGGTACAGTTTGTAAAAGAGTTTGAACCACATACTCCATCCCGTTGAAATCGTCATTATGTAAGAGTACCCGATAACGAGGAGCGGGTTTACGGACGGTTTGAATGCCTGGCTTTTCAATTACTTCAGTTGCCACAATATGCCTCCTTATGATGGGTTAAATAGAAATTTGTTAATTTATCGTCTCTAGCAACTTTGACCGAGTGAAGGGCGCTGTCAATGGTTCTGAGTTGGGAATGATTGTTTTGATGCTTTCCCTTCCCATTCTTCCTCAAACCGTTGCGCGGGATACCTCACTGTGAGCGATCAAATGCTACGGATTCTTTCTTGCATTTTAATAATTTCTTTGGGACTTGACCAGATCAAAATTTGGACAAGACGATTAATAATGAATCATTGGGGTAGAAGAAGATAGGGAATCTGGAGACGTTCTATGGAACGTCTCTGGGGATAAGGAGATGTAGAGATTAAGTAGTGATCATGACTCACTCCCCAGAGGAGCTCCTTGGGTTTCAATACTTTCTTCTTCTAAGGAAGAAAATTCCTCGATCGCCTCTGTCTCTTCATCAGCGAGTTCTTCCTGATATTTCCTCACTTCTTTGATGTCGATTTTCCAGCCTGTGAGATGAGCGCAGAGGCGAACATTCTGTCCGTCTTTCCCAATGGCTAAGCTGAGTTGATTCTCTGGGACTAAAACTTGAGCGTGTCGTTGTTCAGTATCCATCAGGATCACCCGATTAATTTGGGCTGGACTCAGGGAGTTTTTGATATAGACTTCGGGGTCTGGCGACCAGCGAATGACATCAATTTTTTCCCCGCGCAGTTCGTTCACCACTGCTTGAATGCGAGACCCTCGCGCTCCAATACAAGAGCCAACAGGATCAACATCGCGATCGAGTGTATCAACCGCTATTTTGGTGCGAGAACCAACATTCCGTGATTGAGGATTAGCCTCCCGTGCGATCGCGACAATGCGTACCACTTCATCTTGAATTTCAGGGACTTCATTTTCAAACAGATAAGCCACCAACCCTGCAGCAGCGCGAGATACAACTAATTGCGGTCCGCGACCGACTCCTTCTTTGACGTGCTTGAGGTAAACACGAAACGCAGCATTAGCGCGATAGTTATCATTGGGAAGCTGTTCTTTGCGAGGAAGTTCTGCTTCCACTTCTGGGCGACCATAGCCACTGGTCACCGCCATAATCACTGATTGGCGCTCAAAACGGATGACTCGTGCTTGTAAGACAGTTTGTTCTAACTCTTGGAACTCCTCCTGAATCATTTTCCGAGACTGATCTCGTAGCTTTTGCATCAGCACTTGTTTCGTCTGAATTGCCGCCATGCGACCGAACTCTTTTTGTTGTGGGGTCACATCTAAGACCACACTATCCCCTAATTCTGCTTCATCGGCCACCTCTTGGACTTCTTTCAATCCAATTTGGTGGTCTGAGTTGGTGACTTCTTCCACAATTTCTTTCGTGGCGAGAACCATGAAGCCTTCTTCTTCTACATCTAGTTGGACTTCAAAGTTATCGAAATAGTCATCATCAAACTGATCGCGATCGAGAATACGCGATCTTCGATAACGCTCATAGCCTTTGAGAAGAGCCTCTTGGAGGGCTGCTTTCACCGCACTGGGGGGGAGATTATGTCCCTCACTAATCTCGTTAATCATTCTCTCTAAACCTGGTAAACTGACGACGGCCATATCATTTCATCTCCTTGATTTGTTTATTGGTTATTGCCTCCCCGTCCCTCCTTAATAAGGGCAGATCAGTGACTGTAAGTTAACCGCGAACCATGAACCATGAACCAATTATTCATTTTTCATGGCTATGAGGGGCTGTCTAACTGTACTGTCTGAATCACATCACGGGGAATTTTGATCAAGCGCCCTTTTTGATTAATATAAACGGTGGTTTCGTCACGACGGTTGAGGGTCCCGTGCCATTTTTCTTTTCCTTTGTAGGGAGGGTTAGTGATGACAAGGACAGGGAAGCCCTTAAAACTAATATAGTCGCGATCGCGGGTCAACTCTTCTGAGATACCAGGACTGGAGACTTCCAAAACGTAGGCATCAGGGATTATTTCCGCCACATCCAGTTCTGCTTCTAAAGTACGGCTCATTTGTTCACAATCATTTAAACTTGTGTCATCCTTGGGGTTTCGCACTTCTACTCTCAACACAGGGGGGCTTTCGTTAGTGAGAAAGGCAATCTCTACCACTTCTAACCCCAGATTTTGTGCGATCGGGGTTGCAATTGCAGTTATTTTTGGAAGTAAAGGATGAGTCATTGCAAGCAGGAATGAATAGTGATCAGTGAGCCGTCTCAAACGAAAAAATGATTTTCATCTACAAACAATAAAAAAAGCGGGTGAGACCCACTTGGTAGGAAAACGGCAGTGCTATCGGTGAACACACAAGCGAAGGACAAGTTCTTGGCTCGATCGCTCACACCTATTTAGTTTAACATGAAGCTGACAAATCAGTTGGAAAATCAATCATGCACTTAATCCTGTACTCAAAACCCGATTGTCACCTTTGCGAAGCACTGCAAGAAAAGCTAGAACAAATCACTGAAACCTCCTTTGACCTAGAGATTCGAGACATTACCACTCGCCAAGACTGGTTTGAACGTTACCAATATTCAATCCCCGTCCTCTGTCGCCAAGTAGGAGAGCAAGAGGAAATCATCCCTCGTCCTTCTCCTCGCGCATCTGTGGCGCAACTAACTAAGCTCCTGCAACAATAGCCAATTAAATCTTTGACCTTCTGCTAATCCTTGGGACTAGACTCCGCTCCTTGATGATCACTGATTTAAATCCTTGAATTTTGCTCATCCTTAAATTGTTGTTTAAAGCAAGATTATGTTTCTTGAAATATCATTTTTTAGCCAATTTTTTGAGACCAGAGATTGACCAGCTAAACTGTAAGAGTTCTCTTTACTTATGTAAAAGGTTAGCCCACTGAAGCTCTCCTGAAAATTTCTGTGAGGAGTCATCATCATGCCAATTTTTTTGTGTGTTTTATAGGGATATTAAAATTGACACCTGATCAGTTTTCCATTAAAATGCAAGTGACTCAAAACTTAACTCAAATATATTAGCACCAGTAAATTTATGAAGAAAGCCCTTTTGGTTGTTATTAATTTGGGTGAGTCTTGATTCAAACAATATTTTTAGATAGAATAAGGAAAGAAAAATAATGGTCGGACTAATTAGCGGGTTAGGTGGTCTCAGAGGATTCGGGGAAAATATACTCGGTCGCAACGATGATGGATCGACAGATGAGATCGACATTACCCCAATTTTTGAAGAGGGTTTAGATTTCTTTGGCAATGAGTTCAATAGCCTCTTTGTGAACAATAATGGTAGTGTTACGTTTGTCGCGCCGCGCTCTACCTTCACCCCAGACGTAATTACAGCAGTTAGCGGTAATCCAGAAATTACTCCCTTTTTTGGGGATGTGGATACCCGTGGTGGTGAAGACCTGCCTGCTGGAGGAACAGAAAATCCGGCAGATTTAACTCCCACTCTCGGAGGTAACTCTACAGGAAGTAATCTTGTCTATTATGCTCTGGATGAAGCCAACGATCGCTTTATTGCCACTTGGGACGATGTGGGCTTTTTTTCCGATAATACGAGCAAGCTCAACGCTTTTCAATTAATTCTCACTGATCGCGGTGAGGGCAACTTTGATATTGAATTCCGTTATGAAGATATCAACTGGACAACTGGGGATGCTAGCGGTGGTGTCGATGGTTTAGGCGGAACCGTAGCTCGGGCTGGGTGGACAGCAGGAACGGGAAACGCTGATGAGTTCTTTGAATTGCCAGTTTCTGGGAACGAAGCAGAAATCTTAGCATTAGAAGAGACTCTAGGGAATACAGGAGAAGCTGGTCGTTGGTTTTTCAACGTTCGTTCGGGGGGAGTGGTAGAAGCCCAAAGACCAGCCCCTCCTAATGGTGCGATCGCGGTTAGTACCGGAGACCCTCATTTCTTCACGTTTGATGGTGCAGCCTATAGTTTTCAAGCTGCGGGTGAATTCCTTTTACTCGACGAAACAGACGGCTCTTTGCAAATCCAAGCTCGTCAAGAACCTGTGGTTAATGGTTTAAGTATTACTACTGCTGTGGCAACCATTGTTGACGATCAACAGATTATGATTGATGCCAGAGATGAAGAGCCAGTCCAAATTAATGGCACGCCAACTCCCATTGAAGACTTTTCCTCGATCGAGGTTGGGAATGGTCGCATTTTTAGAGAAGACAACATTTTCACCGTGGTTTACCCAGGAGACGATGGCGAGGTCAATGATGGGGATGAGCGTTTGCTGGTTGAATTGCAGGGCGATCGCCTTGATTTGGAATTGCAAATTGCTGACGATCGCGCTGGAGGACTTGTCGGGTTATTTGGTGATGCCGATGGGGACATGAGCAATGATCTTGCCACAGCAGAAGGGGAGATTTTAGCAGCCCCCCTTGAATTTGATGAGCTTTACGGCGACTTCCGTGATAGCTGGTTAATCGATACTGTTGAGGAATCTTTATTCACTTATGATGAAGGAGAAAGCCCAGCGTCTTTCTTCCAACCAGATTTTCCCGAAGCCTTTGTTACTCTCGATGACCTTGACCCAGCCACTCGCGCTGAAGCTGAACAAGCAGCCATTAGCGCAGGGATCGAACCTGGAACAGCCAATTTTAACAACGCCGTCCTTGATTTTGGTTTCACAGGAGATAACAGCTTTTTAGAGTCTGCTCTCAACGTTCCCAGTATTCCCCAAGAAAATATTATCGCTGTGAACGATCAAGACTTAGAAACAGTCACCGTGGAAGATATTACTCAAAACGAGTCCGATACGACGTTCGAGTTTGCTGTCAGCACTGTC
>CAYXDG010000063.1:0-20506 GCA_964463655.1 uncultured Dactylococcopsis sp. | reverse complement strand
AAAAATATAAAGCCGTCCTAGAAGGACGGGGTTTTAGACCCAAATTTTTGATAAGCAAATTGTAAGGCTTCTAAACCGCCTCCTACACCCACATAAAGGACGGTTGGCTGGTTAACTAATTCTGTGGGTTGAACCGTTGTTCCGCAGCCATAATTCATGTTTGCCATGGCGTGGGGAATCTTGAGTCCTGGGAGTTGGAAGGAGCTATTCTGGAGGCAACATAAGCCCACTGCTGGGGTTTGGGCAACTTCTTGATAGAATTTAGCTGTGGTTTCAAGATAGGTCATCGTGTGTTGAAATGTATTTGGTCTTTTCTATTGTGCGATCGCTGCCTTAATTTTCTCTGATATTTTTTGAAATAGATGATGAATGATTGCTGTAGTCTAGTACACTGTTCTTAGTTCCTTAATTCCATAAAGATGTCACGAAGTACCCGTGAGGATTTAGCAGTGGTCTAAAGTCTCATAACTTGTAAGATGGAGTCGAGATGCCAGAAAAATTAATTCCACTTCCCAAAGTTGGTCGCCCTTCCTTGTTTGCGTTTTTAACTCTGTGCTTTGCACTACTTGCAGTTTCCTTTGCGCCGATTTTTATCCGTCTCAGCGAAACGGAACTTGGCCCCAATGGAACTGTCTTCAATCGTTTGTTTATCTTTTTTATCAGTTTTGGCGTTGGACGATTCATTACAGAAAAATTTTCTTCTACCAATGACAATGAGGAAGCAAAAAAAATTACTGGACAACAATGGTGGTTATTAGGATTAGTGGGAGTGATTGCTGCAATTTCCCTTGTCTTATGGGCAATTTCTTTACAATACACCACGGTTGCTAAAAGTGTCTTGTTGAATAATTTAACCCCAATTTTTACCACATTAGGAAGCTGGCTATTTTTAAAGAAAAAGTTTGATTCTAAATTTTTAATTGGGATGGCGATCGCGGTGTTGGGAGCGATTACACTAGGAATTGAAGACTTAAATGGAGCAGCAGAAGGTTCTCTCCTTGGTGATGTTTACGCCTTCTTGTCTGCAGTTTTTTTAGGGACATATTTTCTAATTGTTGAACAACTGCGATCGCGTTTTTCAGCCACTACAATATTACTCTGGCGCTGTGCTACTGGCGCAATCATTTTACTCCCCACCACGATCTTCTTAGAAGGTCAACTCTTTCCCACGACACAAGTTGCTATATTTGCAGTCATTGGCTTAGGATTAATTAGTGAAGGACTGGGACAGCGCTTACTCGCTGATAGTATGAATGTCTTTTCTTCTAGTTTTGTCTCACTGTTTTTACTTCTAGAACCCATTATTAGCGCGGTCTTAGCTTGGTTTATATTTGTTGAAGGATTAACCCTGACAACTTGGTTAGCTTTTGCAGTTGTTCTCACGGGCATTTATGTCGCTCAAACCAGCAAAGCAGCCACTTCTGAATCTTGGTGAGCAATTTTATTTGAAGACTACCCCCCAACGGGGTAGCACCATGCAGCAAAAACAAACTATTAATTGTTAACTAATGATTAGTCCCGTAACTGTACAGGCATCACCAAATAAGTCATTTTCAACTCCCCTAATGGAGTAAAAATAACAGGTTGTGCAGCTTCATTTAACTGCATTTGGATCTCATTTCCGCGAAAGGCTTTTAACCCATCCATAAGATATTTCACATTAAAAGCAATATCAATACTGTCTCCTGTAATTTGTGCTGCGATCGACTCTTTGGCACTGCCTACTTCTTTCGCATCAACAGATAAAGACAATTGTTGTTCTTCTTGATCAATACTAAATTTAATCACATTATTTTGCTGGTCGGCAAGCACTGAAACTAAATCTAAACTGCTGAGTAGGCGCTTCCGTTCTAAGGTAATTTGTTTAGAAAATTGTTGAGGAATTAGTTGGTCATAAGCGGGATAAGCGCCATCAAGTTTACGGCTAATTAAACGTTGTAAGTCTAATTCAAAAGCAACTTGCACTTCATCACAACGCATTTTCACGATCGCGTCCTCTTTTTGGGTTTTAATCATCCGTTCCAACTCTCGCAACGCACGGGCTGGAATCGTGATTGCAAACCCTTCTGTTGCGCCTTCAATGCCATCTTGAGTGGCTTCAAGCACGGCTAAACGGTGTCCATCTGTGGCGGCAAATTCCAAGCTGTCTGCTTTGCGGGTGAGATGAACTCCTGTTAACACTTGTTTTGCTTCTTCAGCGCTTGTGGCGAATAGGGTCGAACTCAAACCATCCACTAAAGCCGAAACAGGAACATCTAAAGCCTGTTCGGTTTCAATTTCAGGTAAATTGGGGAATTCTTCAGCACTCATCCCCCGTAACCGAAAACGCCCTGATGCTGAAATCAAGGTCGCACTAAATTGGTCTTCTCCGTCTGCTTCATCTCCCATTCCCAGTAAGGTGACTTCTCCTTCAGGAAGACGAGTGACAATATCGTTTAAGAGTTTGGCCGGGAGGGTAAACGTCCGACTTTCACTGACTTGGGCGGGGAAACTGGTTTCTAGTCCTAAACTGAGATCAAAAGCAGTCAGGGTGATCCGTTGGGTTTCTGCGTCAGTTTCAAAAAGGACATTCCCTAAGACTGGATGAGTGGGACGAGAGGGGACAGCGCGACTGACCAGAGATAAGTTAGTTTTGAGGTCGCTTTGACTGCAAACAAGTTTCATGGGCATTGGCAATTGAATTAACTTTTCCCATTATCCATGAAGATTAGCTTTGATTTCCATCGAAGACTGTTTAACACTCACTCAAAGTTTTAATAAGAGCGGAGTCAGTAGGAATCTTTTGAGTATTTCAACTTACCATCGTTGTCTGTGAGCTAATTGAGAAAGGAATCTGATCGCGATCGCGAAAAACAATAATAAATAAATGAATCCCCCCGGCACAAACGTAAGAATTTCCAACCCTCGTAAAAGATAAACCAAAAGAGCCATAAACATTAAACCAAGACTGATCTTCGTGAATAATTTAGAGTACATCATTATTATCTAAAGCGATAACTGATAAAGAGTCACGGTCTGTAAGCTAAGCTGTTGGTAGGACAAGGATTAGAATAGATAAAAACATCAACAGAGGAGTCTTATGCAACCCCAAATCAACTGTGCTGAAGCCTGTGTCAACGGCTGTGTTTTAGGGGATAAATGTCCCCACAAAGAATATGCTACCCAAGCCTCTAAATTTATTAATAATACCTCTCTTGACCAAATGCTAAACATGGCAGAAGAAGCGGTGAAAAAGAAACGAGCAGAACCCCCCAAATGGGTCATCCCAGACGATATTTAACTTCTTATTAAACGCTCAATCATCCGACTCGCTTGGGAACCATAACCACCGCCAAACAAGTTAAAGTGGTTCAGGATGTGATAAAGATTGTAAAGGTCTTTACGCTGTTTATAGCCTGCATCGAGTTCCCAAGCAGAATTATAGCCTTGATAAAACGTAGCAGGAAATCCCCCAAACAACTCACTCATGGCGATATCCACTTCGCGATCGCCGTAATAGGTAGCAGGATCGAGAATCACTGGTTCTCCCCCTTTTGTTACCGCAGCATTTCCCCCCCATAAGTCACCATGTACCAGCGACGGTTGAGGATGATGATCCGCTAACACTTCCCGTACTTTCGCCACCACTTTCTCAGTGTCAGGATAACTTCCTCCTCTACGCTTAGCCAGACGCACCTGATATCCGATGCGATGTTCTGCAAAAAAATCAGCCCAGTTGTCCATAAAGGTGTTAATTTGCGGGGTCGAACCAATGGTATTATTGCGATGCCAACCGAACTTTTCAGCGACTCCTTGACGGTGCATTTGCGCTAGTTGTTCTCCCATTGTTTCCCAAACTTCTGAACCGCCTCCCCTTCCTAAGTCTAGCAACTCCATCACAATATAAGCATAATTGCCAGCAACTCCCCAACAAATTGGTTGTGGGACGCGAATCGTATGGGTATCATACATTTCTTTTAATCCCAGAGCTTCGGCTGCAAACATTTCTGATTTTGAAGCCTGATTAAACTTGAGAAAATAGGTGTCTGTTCCATCTGTAATCCCATAACTTTGACTAATGGAACCCCCACCCACAACCCAGTGGTCTTCAATCGTAAAGGGTTTTCCCATTGCTTGAGAAATTTGTTCAGCGATTTCTGTCCACATGATGATTATCTTTCTGTTTTAGTCTGTCAAAAGTGTTATTGGGTTCTAATTGCCATTACAAACTCGTTGGGTAGTTTCAATTTTGGGAAGTGCTACCTCAAACCAATCTCGCCAAATTTCCCGTTCTGCTTCACTATCAATGAAACTGTTAACCAAGGTTTCCCATTCAGGATCGTCTGGGATTAACATCCCGTACTCATCACAAGAGAGAGGTTGATTTGGCACGATCGCATAATTGCTCGTTTGAATCCCTATAGCCTGTAGCGCTTCCACTTGCCCGACCAGTAAGATGCCATCAGAGACAAAGCCGTCAAACCGACCTTGTAATACCCCCTGCGCTCCTCTCAGTCTCGCCGTTGACCCTTGTAACTCAACTAACTCCGCATCAGGATAACGCTCTCGCAATAAAATTTCAGTGGTCGTCCCGCCGATAACGGCAATGCGGACTCCTTCTAAAGGACTCTCAAGGTTGAGGCGATCGCGCTGGGATTGTAAAACTAACAGCTGAGTTCCTGTGACAAAAAATGACTTGGAAAAGCGGACTCCTGTTTCTCTCAGTTCATCGGGGATGGTATTGGGGCCACATTCGAGATGAAGGGTGCGATCGCCGACTAACCCAAAGCGATTCGAGGCTGTAGATTGAAACAACCGAATCAATAGCCACTCTCGATCAATCCTCTCTGTAATCTGGTCTTTCAAGGCAGCCATAAAATCCACGCAATAGCCTGTTAATTGACCGTTAGGCTTGCGATACCCAAACGGAATGGCATCATTGCGAATCCCTACCCTTAACACCCCTGTCCGTTCAATTTCTTCGAGAATTGTCTCTGCTTTGGCTGTTGCTGGTGTTAGGAAAGAAGTCGCCATCAAGAACAGAGTAAGCAGCAGTGAGTGTCTAATTTTTACCATTCCTATAAATGCTTCTCAATTTCATCTTTTGAGCGCGATCGCTCACCGACATTTTACCATCACAGAAACTCTCTTATCATTTCCACTGCTTTTTGTCAAACTCTGTGGTTTTCAATTTCTTTCTTGCTTTGCTGGGAGAATCTGCGTCAAGTTACTGCATCTAACGCCAGACTAATGCTTACAGATGTCTGTTTCTTAAATTTAGACACAAATAACACCCATACAGCTTACTTTAAATAAATTGCCAATTCTTGTCAAGGGCGATCGCCCTCAAATCGTCTTTTTTCGTTTAATGTTAAGAAAAGTGAAGTTTAGGGACTCATTTAAAAAAATGATTGTGAATCAAAAAGAATTAACAAAAACTTATCAAACTGATAGAAGTGATTATCTCCCTCATTCCGTGAAAAATTTTTGAGCGCGATCGGGCGGTGACATTCTACAATCAGGAATGATTGCTCACTCATAATTCATTCTGTCCAGACTGTAGAAGTTATGCGTATTGCCCTGTTTACTGAAACGTTTTTACCCAAAGTTGATGGCATTGTCACCCGTTTGCGCCACACCGTTAACTACCTACAACAGGGAGGAGATCAAGTTCTGGTGGTTGCACCTGATGGCGGACTCACAGAATATAAAGGCGCAAAAGTATATGGCGTGTCAGGAATGCCCTTACCCCTATATCCCGAATTAAAACTGGCTCTACCTCGTCCCGCGATTGGCGAGGCATTAGAAGCGTTTCAACCAGACCTAATTCATATCGTTAACCCTGCGGTTTTAGGGCTAGCAGGGCTATTTTATGCCAAAATCATGCAATTACCCCTGATTGCGTCTTATCACACCCATCTTCCCCAATATCTACAGCATTATGGCATGGGTGCGTTAGAGGGAGTGTTATGGGAATTGCTCAAAGCTACTCACAATCAAGCAGAGTTGAATCTATGCACCTCTACAGCCATGATGGAAGAACTCAGTGAACATGGTATTGAACGAGTAGCTCTCTGGCAGAGAGGGGTGGATACAGAGTTATTTCGTCCCCAACTGCGCTCTGGACAGATGCGGGAACATTTGTCCCAAGGTTATCCCGATGATCCGTTATTGCTTTATGTGGGGAGGGTTTCCGCAGAAAAACAAATCGATGAGATTAAACCCGTTTTAGAAGCCATTCCAAACGCCAGACTTGCCATTGTTGGCGATGGCCCCTATCGGGAAACCTTAGAAAAACATTTTGCAGACACAAACACTCATTTTGTCGGCTATTTGGAAGGAGAAACCCTCGGTGCTGCTTATGCCTCAGCCGATGCCTTTGTTTTCCCCTCGCGGACAGAAACCTTGGGTTTAGTTTTATTGGAAGCAATGGCAGCAGGTTGTCCTGTCGTTGCTGCGCGATCGGGTGGCATTCCCGACATTGTAACCGATGGGGTGAACGGTTACTTATTTGACCCCAAAGACTCCACAGGTGCGGTCACCGCCACCAAACGCCTCTTAGAAGCACAATCTGAACGAGAAGAGTTACGAGAAAAAGCTCGTCAAGAAGCAGAATGTTGGGGATGGTCAGCAGCGACACAACAACTCCGAGACTATTATCAGCAAATTCTCTCGCAAAAAACTCTCTCTGTCTTCTCATCTAGTACAAAAGTATAGTAATTATCTCTGATGGAGCAAGTATCTGATGGTAAAGTAAAAAAATTGTAGTTGCTCAAAAAGATAGGTTATGTCGCAGTGACCATTGACCAAAAAACAAAGCACCATGAACCACGAACAAACAACAAATGAATTATTATCGTTGGGGAAGTTGGCTTTTTCTATTAGGAAGCAGTTTATTTACCCTTGACGCATTAGGATTAACCCTTGATGGCTTAACTTGGCGTTCTGCCTGCTATCTCTTAGGATGTGTCTTCTTTACCATTGGCTGTATCTGTTTTGTCTTTGATGCTCAATGATGGTTTAAGCAAGGAGGAAATAAATAACAAATGACTAATGAAAACTATTTACAGGACAATCTCAAACAGTATTCCCCAGAAGCGCAAGCCATTGTTACCCAAGTTTTACAATTAGAAAAGAAGAAACTTTATCAAAAAGCGCCTCGTCACATTAATGACGAAATTCTCAAAATTATCAAAGATGTCGTGCAATGAGATTAAAATCCCTCAAACTCTGCAACTTTCGCCAATTTTATGGTCAAACGCCAGAGATTCAATTATCGGGAGGAGAACAGAATACCACGATTATTCATGGCAATAATGGGGCTGGAAAAACCACGCTTCTAAATGCGTTTACGTGGGTACTTTATGAACAGTTTACCGCAGCTTTTGCGAACTCAGAACAATTAGTCAATAAACGAGCAATTCAAGAAGCCATTCTTGGAAAGTCTGTTGAGTATGCAGTGGAATTAACCTTTGAACATGATTATAAATCTTACCAGTTAAAGCGTCGTTGTTATGCAACCAAAAAACAAGATAATGAAATCATAGAACATAGCGATAGTCAGCTATTTATGCTCATAGCTGGGGATGACGGATGTTGGCAACATCCATTAGAACATCCAGAGGATATTATTGGACGGATTCTCCCCGCAAGTTTACATCAATATTTTTTCTTTGATGGGGAAAGAATTGATCACATTATTCGCTATCAAAAGAAGACTGGATTGACTGAGGCAACGAAAGAATTATTAGGGATTAAAATTTTTGAACGTGCGACGGAACATCTTAAGAATGCTCGTCGGAGTCTAGAAGAAGAGTTACGAAAAATTGGTAATCTGCAAACCAAAACCCTGTTAAAACAGAAACAAAAGTTAGAACAAGAAACTGATTTAATTCAAGAAAAGCAAAACAAAACTGATGCTGCGATCGCCCAAAAGCAAGAACGAAAAAACTTTCTGGGTGAACAACTCCTGACGCTGAAAGGTGCGGAAAATTTACAGATCGTCAAAAATAATCTCGAAAAAGATTATCAAGAAACCAGAGAGCAGTTAGTGCGGATTAATCAGAGAGTTAAGCAGACCATTTCTAGTCAAGGCTATACTGTTTTTATGGTAAGTTTAGCAGAGCAATGTTCGAGTTTCTTTGAAGAATTAGAACAAACACAAGAACTACCCAGTGGTATCAAAAAGCCATTTGTCGAAAATTTATTAGCCCGTCAATCTTGTATTTGTGGGACAAAACTGATTCCAGGAACCCTTCCTCATCACCAAGTGACAGGGTGGATGGATAAAGCGGGAAGCGCTGAAATAGAAGAAGCAATTATTCGCTTACATACCCAAACGCAAGCTCTTGAAAAACAAGCTGTTCAGTTTTGGGAAACCGTTGATGAGAGTCAAGAAGAAATTACAATTTTAAGACGGAAACTAGCTAGTTTAGAGGAAGAATTAGAAAAAGTAAAACAGCAGTTGCGAGAATATCCAGATCAGAAAATTAAGCAGTTACAAACTGATTTAGATACAACGGAGAAAGACCTAGAAAATCTATTATTAGAAAAAGGACGCAATGAAATTGAATTAAAACAAAAAACCGAACAACTAGACAGCCTTGAACAAAAACTAAATCAAGAACAAAGTAAGGAAGACAAACAACAATTAGCGCAGCGCAGACGGAAAGCAACCGAGGAAGCGATTAGTTGTCTTCAAGAGTTAAAAACCGAGATTGAACAGCGCTTCCGAGTAACCTTAGAAGAGAAAGTGCAAGAAATTTTTGCCAACATTTCCTTTACTCCCTATTATCCAAAACTCGATCGAAACTACGAATTAAGTTTAGTGGAAAAAACCACAGGAAAAGAACAAACCGTTGCTGCTTCCACGGGCGAAAATCAAATTTTAAGCCTGTCTTTCATCGGGGGAATTATCGATCGCGTCCGCAGTTGGAGTGCCAATCATACAGTCATTGCCCCTGATAGTAGCACATTTCCCATTGTGATGGATTCACCATTTGGCAGTTTAGATGAAGTTTACCGCCGACAGGTCGCCAAAGCCCTGCCGAGACTTGCCAATCAATTAGTTATATTAGTCACTAAAACTCAATGGCGTGGTGAAGTGGCTGAAGAAATGAACGAATTTATGGGTAAACAGTACATCTTAGTTTATTTCTCACCAAAAGCCAATTGTGAAGAAGACTGGCTAACCATTCATGGGAAAAGTTATCCTCTTGTGCAACCCAGTAAACACGGGTTTGAATATACAGAAATCAGAGAAATTAATTAAGTAAAAATTAAAGGCAAATGAGTTTAAAGACTTGCTGTTTTTCCTTAAACATTGACTTCAAGCCAGCTTCAAAGTGGTTACTCCCCTCAGTTAGTCACACAACAAGACATCACATGGGACAAATTTTCAGCTAATATATTTTAGGAAACCCTAAAACAGAGAAGGATATTTTTCGATTATGCCTATCCACAATTTGAAACAAGTTCCCAAAGAAGATATTATTCCGTATAATCCCTATTATCCAGGAAGAAAAAGAAGCTGGTTACCCCTTGCCATTAGTCTTTACAAAGAAGGAAAATTAGAGGGACAACGACCTGTCGAAGGGGGAAAACCAATTCCCTTTGTTTCCACTTGGACAGTATCCTCACTTCCTTTAGAACAAACGCGGTGTCAGTTGCAGTTTGAGGGCAGCATTGACTTAAGTTATGAAGTGGTGATGCAAAATGCAGATTTTGTTGGTTATCTGGTTGATGTGATTAGAATACATCAAAAAGAGGGAGTGATCGATTTTCCCAAAGAATTTTATCGGGAACTGCTGAAAGTTCCAGCCATTTAAATCCTTAAAACTCTTTGTAGTGGGCGATCGCGCTTTGTAGTTTTGCACTCACTTCAGCAACTCCCATACTCCCTAATTCACCAGAAGCGCGAGTCCGCACACTCAAACGATTTCCTTCAACTTCTTTTGCTCCCACAACCGCCATCACAGGAACTTTCTGTTTTTCCGCATTGCGAATTAACTTCCCTAAGCGTTCCCCACTGAGGTCAGCTTTAGCGCGAATTCCCCCTTGTTTCATTTGCGCTTCTACTTGCTGCACAAAATCATATTGGTCTTGACTGACAGGTAACAAGCGCAGCTGTTCAGGCGCTAACCATAATGGGAAATCACCTGCATATTGTTCAATTAAAATCCCAATTAAACGTTCCAGAGACCCAAACGGAGCGCGATGAATCATCACAGGACGTTTGCGCGTGCCATCTTCGGCCATATAAGTTAAATCGAAGCGTTCTGGGAGATTATAATCCACCTGTACTGTTCCCAGTTGCCATTCCCGTTCTAAAACATCTTGGAAGATAAAATCGAGTTTCGGGCCGTAAAACGCAGCCTCACCAATCCCTTCAAAATAATCCATCTCCAGATGTTCTACAGCGCGACGAATGGCATTTTGGGCTTTGTTCCAGGCTTCTTCCGAACCGATATATTTATCTGATTCGGGATCGCGGAAACTCAACCTTGCTTTAAAGTTGGACAGTTGGAGACTCTTAAACACCGAGAGAATTAAATCAACCACTTGTAGAAACTCCTCGTCCAATTGTTCAGGAGTGACAAACAAGTGAGAATCATCCACTGTAAAGCCTCGGACACGAGTTAATCCTCCTAACTCCCCAGACTGTTCATAGCGATAAACCGTTCCAAACTCCGCCAGACGAATGGGAAGATCACGATAGGAATGGAGTTCGCTTTTATAAATTTGGATATGAAATGGACAGTTCATTGGTTTGAGAACAAACCCCTGTTCTTCGGCTGCAGCTTGTTCATCTTCAGCCATCATTGGGAACATATCTTCCTTGTAGTTTTGCCAGTGTCCAGAGGTTTTGAATAAATCGACTCTGGCGATATGAGGAGTGACCACAGGGGAATATCCGCGCTTGAGTTGTTCCTGCTTTAGGAAGTCTTCTAACAGCGTCCGTAGCTTTGTTCCTTTGGGAGTCCAGAGAGGTAAGCCAGGTCCAACAGGATCACTGAAAATAAATAATCCCAGTTCTTTCCCCAGACGACGATGATCGCGTTTCAGGGCTTCTTCTTTGCGTCGTTTGTATTCTGCTAATTGTTCGGGGGTTTCCCAAGCTGTTCCGTAAATGCGTTGTAGTTGGGGGTTATTTTCATTTCCTCGCCAGTAAGCGCCCGCAACACTTTCGATCTCGATCGCCTTGAGATTGATATCACCTGTTGTTTCCAGATGAGGGCCTGCACACAAATCCCACCATTCATCTCCTAGGTGATAAAGTGTAATCGGCCCGCCTTCAATATCGCTGAGGATTTCTAGTTTATAGGGTTCTTGTAGGGCTTCGATGCGTTTTTGGGCTTCTTCGCGAGTAACTTCTTCACGAATCACAGGTAGTTTCTTTTTGATGATTTTAACCATCTCTTTTTTGATGGCTTTTAAGTCTTGTTCCGTGAAGGGTTCTGGTTTGTCAAAATCGTAGTAGAATCCATTTTCCGTCCAAGGCCCGATGGTCACTTGTGCATCGGGAAATAGCTTTTGTACCGCCATCGCCATAACATGAGAAGCTGTGTGGCGAATGCGCTTGAGTTGGTCGGATTCGCTGGTTTTGGGCAGTTTAATGGGTTCAGCGTTTTCAGGGACTGCGGGAGATTCTACACTAGACATTTTGAGTTTCAGATTGTAATTTGATTGAACGATGAATGCTAGTTTTTTGAGGAAGAGATGAAAGAAACGGAAGCCATTTTGGTCTTCCGTCTCTAGGAAATAACCAGATGAAAACTCTTAAGCTGCGACTTTTACCAGTTCAATATCAAAGGTTAAGGTTTGACCTGCTAAGGGATGATTCGCATCCAAGGTGACTTTAAAATCAGCCACAGCAGTCACAATAACAGGGATTTGCTGACCGCTTGGATGTTGCACTTGTAACTGTTGACCCGTTTGAACTTCGATATCCTCTGGAATCTGTTCGCGATCGACTTCTAAGACCATTTCTGGACGATGGGGACCATAAGCCTCATCCGAGGGAATTTCTGCCGTCTTGGACTCTCCCTCGCTCATGCCAATCACAGCTTGTTCAAAGCCTGGGATAATTTGACCTTCTCCGATGGCGAATTCCAAAGGTTCGCGACCTTCAGAAGAATCAAATACTGTGCCATCTGCTAACTTCCCAGTGTAATGAACTTGGACAGTATTGCCCGATTTTGCTTGTACCATGTTGCTCCTTATGGAATTCTACTTTTTATTGCGACGGTTGCGAAAACGACGACGTTCGCGATGTCGATTAATCTCTTTGCGTTTACGCTTTTCGGCGGGGGTTTCAAAATGCCGATTTTTCTTCATATCCGCAAAAATTCCCGCTTGAGAAACTTTCCGTTTAAATCGACGGAGCGCCGACTCTATCTGTTCATTATTATTGAGAACTACTTTCGTCATCCAGTTTTTACCTAATTTAAAGATTTCACAGAACGATCGCGCCCTTAACCAAGTTTTATGATTCAACCATTGACTTCTTGGCGATGGCTCTATGAAGATCACGGACAGTTCCCTTATCGAATTAAGTTCCCTTTTCAACAGAGCCATATCTGGCACATTTCGCAAGATTCAAGAGCATTTGATTTTTTTGATGGAGTTTGATAAGGTTCTCCAAGGTTCGGTTCTCTTTCACCTAATCCTATAGTTAGTTAGTGCTAATTTTCCCGTTCATCCTAACACAATCTCAAAAAATGAACAATTGTCTCATGTTAGCCTCAAACGGATTGCGCCAAAATCTTCTTCAAGAGTAACGCTACCTGATCGGGTTGTTCCACCATCGACATATGACCGCAGTCTGGAATCTCAATTAAATTGTCTCCTCGACACTGAAATAAATGATGAAAACTTGCCAAATGTCCCACATATTTCGGTTCCATTATCATATCTTTTTCTCCCGCAATAAAATAAACAGGTTGCTGAAGCTCAGAGACTAATTGCGGGAGACGATGGACTTCTTCTTCTGTAGTTGACTCTAACAAAGAACCCACAGCTGCTTCTGCATTGGCTCTCACAAAATCTAGCACTCGTTGTCGTCCCCAGCGCCGAGAAATTGGTCGTGCGGTCATGGCGCGAGTAAAGAGGAGATCAACTAAAGGGACATAAGGAAGCCACTGCGGTCGATATTTAATCAATTGTTGTCCTGCTTGGCGAAAGCGATCGAATTCTTCTTTGAGATAGACACCCCCCCCAGCATTCAGACAAATCACTCCTTCCACCCGCTCTGAGCAGCACCGCGCTCCCCAAAGGGCAATACTCCCCCCTAAAGAATGCCCCACGAGCCATGCTCGTTTAACGTCAAGGGTTTCTAGTAAAATTTTCAGGTCATGGGCGTAGCCCATCAAGCTATAGTCAGGGTTGGCTGAAAGATTGGTTTGGGAGTCGCCAAAGCCTCGTAAATCGTAGCAAAGACAGGAATAGTAGGGGCCGATTTGGTCGATGATGGGTTGCCAATATTGACGACTTAATAACCAACCATGAATCAAGACGAGGCTTGGGGTTTCAGATGAAGATGGCGCAGGGAGGAAGTCATAGGCGTGGGGGACACCACAGAGATCAATTAGGGGCATAGTTGCTGGGGAAGGATGATCAGTCAAGACTTAAACCAGCCAATCTTGATGAGGCTGGGAAAAAGCGGGTGATGCTGTCTCTATAGTAACTTAACTTAACAAGAATTAAAATTGGGACGGACAGTTGTTCGCCCCAATTAAAAGACTAATGAAGGTTTAAGTCGGTTACTGCGCCCAGACTGCTGGAGGAGACGAGTTTAGCATATTTCCCCAATACACCACGTGGATAACGGGGGGCTGGTGGTTGCCAGTTTGACCTTCGTTGCGCTAATTCTTCATCACTGACATGGAGATGCAGCGATCGCGCTTCCGCATCGATGGTGATGGTGTCGCTTTCTTGGACAAGGGCAATATTCCCGCCGACGGCTGCTTCTGGGGCAACATGACCCACAACCAGGCCATAGGTTCCCCCAGAGAAGCGACCATCGGTAATCAATCCCACAGAATCCCCTAATCCTGCGCCAATAATCGCTGAGGTGGGGGCTAACATCTCCCGCATCCCAGGGCCGCCTTTGGGTCCCTCATAGCGGACGATTACGATGTCTCCTGAATTAATTTTCCCTGCGAGAATCGCCTTTAAACAGTCTTCTTCTGATTCAAACACTCGCGCCGGTCCTGTAATTTTTGGCGTTTTCACCCCGCTAATTTTCGCCACGGCTCCTTCTGTGGCAAGATTGCCTTTGAGAATCGCTAAGTGTCCTTTCTCATACAGAGGATTATCCCACGATCGAACCACTTCTTGATTAGTTGGGGGCGTGCTGGGGACATCTTCTAAAACTTCAGCAAGGGTTTGTCCTGTGATGGTCAAGGTGTCGCCATGTAATAAATCATGTTCTAACAGCATTTTCATCACTAAGGGAATTCCGCCTACTTCATGAAGATTAGTGGTGACAAACCGACCAGAAGGTTTGAGGTCGCAGAGAACGGGAACGCGATCGCGAATTGTGGCAAAATCGTCTAAGGTGAGTTCAACGCCGATGGTATTGGCGATGGCGAGTAAATGCAGCACCGCATTGGTTGATCCCCCAACCGCCATAATCACAGAAATGGCATTTTCAAAGGCTTTACGGGTTAGCAGTTGCGAGGGTAAGATTTGTTGGCGGATGGCTTCAACTAAAACATAAGCAGACTTTTCTGCGCTGTCGGCTTTTTCGGCATCTTCTGCGGCCATTGTGGAAGAATAGGGAAGACTCATCCCCATTACTTCAAACACAGAGGACATAGTATTTGCGGTGAACATTCCCCCACAAGACCCCGCACCCGGACAAGCGCGACGTTCGATTTGTGTGAGTTCGGCTTCATCGATTTTACCAGCGCTGTGCTGTCCAACGGCTTCAAAAGCGCTGACAATGGTTAAGTCTTGTCCGTTGTAGTGTCCTGGTTTAATTGTTCCGCCATAGACAAAAATTGCGGGGATATTGAGTCGGGCGATCGCAATCATTGCTCCGGGCATATTTTTATCGCAGCCCCCGATCGCCAAAACCCCATCCATGCTTTGTCCATTACAAACCGTTTCAATGGAATCAGCAATCACATCGCGAGAAACCAGAGAATATTTCATCCCTTCCGTTCCCATTGAGATACCATCAGAGATAGTAATTGTACCAAACATTTGGGGCATTGCACCCGCCTGTTTGAAAGCTGCTTCAGCACGGAGGGCTAAATCGTTAATTCCTACATTACAGGGAGTAATGGTGCTGTAACCATTTGCCAAGCCAACAATCGGTTTGGTAAAATCTTCGTCATTAAACCCAACTGCCCGTAACATAGCACGGTTGGGGGCGCGTTGTGTCCCTTGGGTGACGGCTTTGCTTCGTAAGTTATCTGACATTTTTTTTGCTTGTTTGCTGTTCTCTTTTTAAAATAATTCTTTTTTTCCCAGAAAAGAGTTCTTTGCTGATCAAATTGATCAAGGAAACAATATAATCAGTCATTGATCACTGACTGATTATATTCTCAGGAATTTGTCATCTCCCTTTGAGAGATGTTTAATTTTTCTCACTTAAAATTTACAATCGAATACAATATTAATCGTGACCTTAAGTTTTTGTCGTCATTCACGCCTTGGAAGTAATTATGTTTATCCTCACTGCTGATCAAGTTACCCCCTGTCAGGCGATCCGTCGCCATAACTCCCAAGTAGAGCGGATTCTAGCGATTCTTTATCGACAATGGTTATTTATCAAAGGTGAATCTTATTCTTCTGAGGAGAAAGACCTTGCCATTCAATCGACAAGAGAGAAGCTAGATGCTGGACAAATGTGCATTTTGGTAGTCGATCGCAACAATAATTATGTGGTCTGCTACGAAGATAAAGAGATTGAAATTTTAAAAGAGAAAAGTGCTGATTCCATTGAAGATTTACAAGAGATTGTTGAAGCCATTCACAAAGCGCCAAACTTAATTAAAAATAATCGCCATCAACTCAGAGTCTATCCGCAATCGCTACTTGGCGATGAAATGGTAACTTATTTATCCAATCATCTCAAATGTTCCCGAAAAAAAGCTGTCAAAATTGGACAAGCTCTCATCGATCAAGGCTGGTTACATCATACTTGGGATCAGCATGATTTCAAGGATGAACCTCTCCTCTATCGTTTTTATCAGGATGAACGGTTTAGCCTTCCTTTTATCACGAAATAAAGCCAGTCGTTCTCTTTTTAGCCAATTCCAGGGACAACAGGATGGAAGAAAAAGGCTAAGCCAATTACCACATAAGTTGCTAATAATAAACTCCCTTCTAACCAGTTTGATTTGCCATCAGAACTAATGGAGTTTGCAATCAAAACGGAGACAGCTACAGCGACTAATTCAAAGGGATTAAAATTTAAATCCATTGGTTGTCCAATTAGCCAGCCAGTAATCACTAAAACTGGTGCGACAAAGAGGGCAATTTGTAAGGTTGAACCCACAGCAACCGAGAGAGATAAATCCATTTTGTTTTTCATGGCGACGGTGATCGCTGTAAAATGCTCGGCTGCATTGCCAATAATTGGAATTAGAATCACCCCTGTAAAGAGTGCGGTTAGTCCTAAACTTTCTGTGGCTATTTCTAGGGAGTCAACTAATAATTCTGACTCGATCGCAACCCCGATTGTAACTGTTAATAAAACCCCTACCCAAAACCAGAGATTAACCTCTTTCGGTTGTTTTTCTTCTGCTGTTTCCGTCAAGTCTGCGGCTCCCACTTCACAAAGATAAGCATGGGTTTTCATGGAAAATAATAGGGTGAGTCCGTAAACAATGATTAACACGATCGCGACCGCTACGGATAATTTTTGTAACGTTGGTTCTTCTATCCCATTGGAAGTATATTGCACCGCCGTTGGCAATAAAATGGCAATAACTGCTAAATTCATAGAAGAAGCGTTAACTCGCGCCACTTCTGACTGAAATACTTGCTCTTTATAGCGCAATCCTCCTAAAAGCATAGCAAACCCCATGACGAGCAATAAATTGCCAATAATTGATCCCGTAATTGTTGCTTTAACGACACTAATTAAGCCACTTTTAAGAGCAATAAAAGCTAGAATTAATTCAGTAGCATTGCCAAAGGTAGCATTGAGGAGTCCCCCTAGGGTCGGTCCGACAACAACCGCAATTTCTTCTGTGGCTTCTCCCATGAAAGCAGCTAACGGAATAATTGCTAAAGCTGCGGTGATGAAGACACTGACTTCATCCCATTCTAACCAATGACCGATGATGGAAATAGGAATAAATAGTAACAAGGTAAACCATAAGGTATTGCGATTAAACATAATGCGATCAATCAAGAGTAACAGTTATCAGTAAATCATACCAATAACTTGAGAAAAAATCAATTAAAATCAAGCAGAATTGATCAGAAGATTACTGTTAACTTGGGTGGGAGGATTGAGACGATCGCAATCCAAAAAAGCGACGGATCAACGCATAAAAATAGGAGGTTGCGGAAGATGGAAAGCGGTCCAATTGAGCAAAGTCGAGTTAAGGAATCATTAACAGCAGTTAAAGAGAGGAAACCCCCAACCGTTGCGAAACTTGGGGTCTCGGTGACAATTCATGGACATTTTTATCAACCTCCGCGAGAAAACCCTTATTTAGAAGCAATCGAACGTCAACCGAGCGCCACTCCTTTTCATGATTGGAATGAACGAATTCATCATCAATGTTATCGTCCGAATGTCTTTGCGAGAGTCTTAAATGATCGAGGAGAAGTCATTGATATTGTTAATAATTTTGAATATTTAAGTTTTAATATCGGCCCGACCTTAATGTCATGGTTAGAACGTTATGATTTAGAAGTGTATCAGAAAATTATTGAAGCTGATCGCGCCAGTTGTCAGCGCCTCAATGGACATGGAAACGCGATCGCCCAACCCTATAATCATATTATTCTTCCCTTAGCAAATGAAGCGGATAAAATCACTCAAATTCGTTGGGGAAAAGCCGATTTTCAAGCCCGATTTGGACGAGAAGCAGAAGGAATGTGGCTTCCTGAAACAGCAGTGGATGAGGCGACCTTAAAAGCACTCATATCGGAAAATATTCGCTTTATTATCCTCTCTCCCTCCCAAGCGCAACGGTGTCGTCCCCTTCCCAGTGCCGATCATCCTTATCCGCGAGTCTGGCAAGAAGTGGGCGGATCACAAATTAATCCCACTCGCCCTTATCGCTGTTATGTTGGGGAAGAGACCTACATTGATATTTTCTTCTATGATGAGCCAATCTCAGCAGACATGGGGTTTCATGATGTTCTCAGCAGTTCTCAATATTTTAGCGAACGTCTGCGACAAGCGATTCAAGGAGATCATCGCGCTTCACAATTAATCAATGTCGCCACGGATGGGGAAACCTTTGGTCATCATAAACCAGGCACCGAAAAATCCCTTGCTTATGCGTTTACACGAGAGTTTCCCGATCGAGATTGGGAAGTTACTAACTATGCTCACTATCTTAGTCAAAACCCGCCCACATGGGAAGTCATTCTCAAATCAGTCAGTTCTTGGAGTTGTTCTCACGGAGTTGAACGTTGGCGCAGTCATTGTGGCTGTGGTGGCAGCGACCATTATCAACAACATTGGCGCAAACCCCTGCGAGAGGCTTTAGATTGGCTACGAGATCAACTGAGTGTTATCTTTGAACAGGAAGGGAAACGGCTCTTTTTTGACCCTTGGGATGCTCGTAACGACTATATTGAAGTGGTGCGAGTGTGTAAAGCCTGGGTCGCCCCCAATCACTCGATCGTCACCGAATTTTTTGCCCGTCATCTGCGTTATTCTCTCACGCCACCTGAAGAAATTGAAGCGTTACGCTTGCTAGAAATGCAGCGCAATGCTTTACTAATGTACACCAGTTGCGGGTGGTTTTTTGAGGAAATTTCTCGTCCTGAAGGGGTGCAAATTTTACGCTATGCGTCCAGAGCGATCGATCTCGGAGAAAGGTTATCAGGTCAATCTCTAGAAGCCAAGTTTATCAGCTATTTAGCTCAAGCACCCAGCAATAATCCCCATTTCAAAAACGGCGCTGAAATTTATGAAGAGTTGGTCAAAACGGCTCGAATCACCGTTGAACAAATTGCTGCTCACTATGCACTCAGTTCTCTGTTTCAAAATCATCCTCACCAAGATCATCATTATGCTTATTATGTCACTCAGCAAGATTACCAACGGCAAAGTATTGGAGCGCTCACCCTTGCAATGGGAGAATTGAAAATGCAGTCTCGGACGACTGGCGAAACCAATCATTTAGTCTTTGCAGTGTTGCATTTGGGAGGGTGGGATTTTCATTGCTGTGTGCAACCGTTTCGCGATTGCAGTGCTTATAATCAAAGTATGAAAGCGATTTTTAGCATATTTAAACGAGGAAGTGCTGCCAAAACCATTCTCGCCATGAAAGCGCACTTTGGAGAACAATCTCTGGGCTTAGAAAATCTCTTTGCTGAAAAGCGCATGGAAATCATGGAGGAGTTAGCGCGAGAAACCAAAAACCGTCTCCATGAACTTTACACCCAAATTTATCGAGATAATTACAGCATTTTAGTCGCTTTTCAACAAGACCAATTACCTGTCCCTCGGGAATTACAAGTGGCTGCAGAAATTACCCTCTCTCAGGGTTGTTTGAGGAATTTACAGGCGTTAGAACAAGCGGAGGATGATGCGACAGCCAGAGATGAAATTTTGCAAGCATTAGAAGCAACCATCACTGAAGCCAAGGAATTACACCTAGCACTGGATATTTCGGAAGGGAAAAAGATTTTAGAACGTCTCAGTGTGCGATCGCTGCGGAATTTACTTCACAACGGCTCTCACGATTCTACCATCGCCAACTATACAAAACGCTTAATTGAGTTGGGACACCTGCTAGAAGTGGGGGTGATGCTCGATCGCTGCCAAGAACTATACTATAGTTGGTTACAAAGCCATCCCCTTGAGGAAGTTTCCCCAGAGTTACAAGACTTATTACACTTGGGTTTAGACCTTTGTGTTGATGTTCGTCCTTGGCTAGAAAAACTCAATTAGGGCTTACCCATTGGCAAAAATTCTTGAGTGATTAAGACCACTTACTTATCTGTGTGGCAACGCCATGATCACAGGGATTCTTTAAAAGTAACCAAAGGAGGGCTTCAGCAGTTACTTGTTTTCTTAAACAAATTATGCTATTGTTATAGATAGTTAGTAATTTGGAGGGGATGACTGAGTTGATAACAACAAATCAAGCAGCAGTTGGGTCTGGGTGTTACCCCTAAAACTCTTAGGTGATGGGAATCAGGAGGAAAAATTAAAGCCATCAGAACTCAGGAGTGGTCATCGCCGTTTTTACAAAAAAGACCTAGATCAATTGTTAAATCAATGATTCTTTCTTTCAAGACGGAACTGAATTTAAATGATAAACAAAAACTCTTTGTGCTAAACACGCAGGAGTAGCTCGTCATGCTTATAACTGGGGTTTAT
>CAYXDG010000062.1:0-20876 GCA_964463655.1 uncultured Dactylococcopsis sp. | reverse complement strand
GTTGGAATTATATTTTAGAAGCCCTTACTGTAGCATAACTTTTTTAAAATGGTATTAGGATCGCTATATGTTATTTGTTATTAATAAGGAACCCGGAATCCAAATTAAAATGTACCTCATGAGAGTGAAAATTGCTATACAAGTTTTAGAGACAAAAGTTGCTGACTTAGAGAAAAATTAAAATTAGGGTGGGCAATGCCCACCAAAAGACCACTTAACTGATTAAACCGTTTGCGCTTGTTGCACTTGCGGTTGGAACTGGAAGAGAGAATAAACGACATTGCGACGAATATCAATCATCATCTCCAAGAACATTTCATAACCTTCTTGTTTATATTCAACCAGAGGATCGCGCTGTCCATAGCCGCGTAAACCCACTGACTCTCGCAAAGAGTCCATTGCTTGTAAATGTTCTCGCCAAAGGGTATCTATCTGTTGCAACATGAAGAAGCGTTCAGCTTGACGCATTAAACCGGGTTGCAGTTTTTCCACTTGTGCTTCTTTGATATCGTAGGCTTTGTGAATCTCTTCATGGAGGAAAGTTCTCATTTCCCCAAAAGTCATATCTTCCATGTGAGAAGGTTCTAAATCTTGGAGAAGATAGACAAACTCTTTCACTTTTGCCACCATTGAGTCTAAATCCCACTCTTCAGGGGGTAACTCAGGGTTAACGTAGGCGTTGACGATATCATCCATTGTTTGTCGCGCATACTCCAACACCTGATCTTTGAGTTCTTTTCCTTCTAAGACCCGTCGCCGTTCTGCGTAAATCGCCCGACGTTGGTTGTTCATTACCTCGTCATATTCAAAGATTTGCTTACGAGTGTCGTAGTAGAAGGTTTCTACCTTGCGCTGGGCGTTTTCTAGAGAACGAGTGAGCATTCCCGACTCAATCGGCATATCTTCATCCACCCGAAACGCATTCATCATTCCCGACACGCGATCGCCGCCAAAAATGCGTAGTAAGTTATCTTCTAAACTGAGGAAGAAGCGCGTAGAACCAGGGTCGCCTTGTCGTCCCGCCCGTCCGCGCAACTGGTTATCAATCCGACGGGATTCGTGGCGTTCTGTGCCGATTACGTGCAATCCCCCTAACTCTACCACCTCATCATGTTCTTGGCTAGTGTAGGCTTCATAGGTTTGATAGACTTCCCGATAGACCTTTCTGAGGTTTTGAATCACAGGATCATCGGTGGGCGCTTTTTCGGCGGCGATCGCGACTTTTTCTTCTGCTTCTAGCTCAGAGAGACTCTGTAAGCCATACTTCTCGACCGCATAATCCACCGCTTCTTTCAGGTGTTTTTCCGTTTCTTTCGAGAGTTCTGTGGGGAAAATCTGAGGAGAAGCCCGCCAAGTCTTGACTTTTTTCTTCTGGTTATTGTTCCCGAAACCTTGTCCCCCACTGCGTTTTTTCAGGTTAGGTGCGCCCACTGCCAGGTCATCGTCATCTTCTGGGATCACAACTTTGGGCATAAAGTATTCTCTGACTTTCAACCGCGCCATATAGTCTGGGTTTCCGCCGAGGATAATATCGGTTCCACGTCCTGCCATGTTAGTTGCGATCGTAGTCGCACCTTTTCGCCCTGCTTGAGCAATAATTTCTGATTCTCGTTCCACGTTTTCAGGACGAGCATTGAGGACATTATAGGGAAGTCCGCGTTCATCCAATAGGCTAGATAAGAGTTCTGATTTTTCCACACTGGTTGTTCCCACCAACACTGGGCGACCCTGTTCATGCTTTTCTTGACATTCATCGGCTACTGACTTCCATTTTCCCCGTTCGTTTTTATAGACAGAATCCGATAAATCTTTACGAGCAAGGGGTAAGTTAGTGGGGATAATCGTTACTTGCAGATTATAGATTTTCTCAAACTCAGCTTCCTCTGTTTTCGCGGTTCCCGTCATCCCCGAAAGTTTGGGATACAACAGGAAGAAGTTTTGATAGGTAATACTGGCGAGGGTTTGAGTTTCTTTTTGAATTTCGACCCCTTCTTTAGCTTCGATCGCCTGATGCAAGCCATCACTCCAACGACGACCAGGCATCACCCGACCTGTGAACTCATCCACAATGACCACTTCCCCATTGCGGACAATATAGTTCACATCTTTGGTAAATAATTCTTTGGCTTTAATGGCGTTGAACACATAATGCGCCCAAGGGTCTTCTGGGTCATAGAGATCATTAACCCCTAATAAGTCTTCTGCTTTGGCGAAGCCTTCATCAGTTAACAGGACACTTTTCGCCTTTTCATCTACCTCATAATGGGCTTCTTGTCCAGCTTCGGCTTCTTCGAGTGCCATTGCTTCTTCGGTTTTTAATTCTCCTTCTCTGTCTCGCTTCAACTGACGGGCGATTTGAGACGCACGGATATATTTTTCCGTCGGGCGTTCCACCTGTCCTGAGATAATCAGAGGAGTCCGCGCTTCATCAATGAGAACCGAATCTACTTCGTCAATGATACAAAAATTAAAGGGACGTTGCACCACTTCCTCGATCGAGGTCGCCATGTTATCCCGCAGATAATCAAAACCCAGTTCACTGTTGGTCGTGTAAGTAATGTCACAAGCATAATTGCTTTGTCGGTCTTTCGGGGACATTCCCTGTTGAATTAACCCCACATTCAAACCGAGGAAACGATGGACTTGTCCCATCCATTCCGAGTCTCTTCGCGCCAGATAATCGTTCACGGTGACCACATGAACGCCTTTTCCCGTTAAGGCGTTCAAATAGGAAGGGAGGGTCGCAACAAGGGTTTTTCCTTCCCCTGTTTTCATTTCTGCAATTTCCCCATTATGGAGGACAATTCCCCCTAGAATTTGGACATCATAGTGGCGCAACCCTAAAACGCGACGGGCTGCTTCTCGCACCACCGCAAAGGCTTCTGGTAAGATTTCTTCGATGAGATCGTTTTGTTCGTTCTCGTTTTTGGTTTGGGCGAGTTTTTCCTTAAATTCCTGGGTTTTTCCTCTTAATTCCTCGTCAGAGAGAGTTTTGATATCTTCTTCGTAGAGATTGACTTCTGTGACGATTGGTTGTAATTTTTTGAGCTTCCGTTGATTCGGATCGCCGAAGAGTTTTTTTATAACCATAGCAAGGGAGAAGCGTGTATTTCCTTAAGTTAATTGCTTTTATATCTTTTATTTATGTTATCATTACCTTTTTCCCGTTGTTGGAGGGGAAACTTTTTCCAACTGAGATCGCTCTGGAGAAAAATGGAAAAGGATCGCTTAGATCGGAGACCGAGCCTTGCCAATTTAAAGGTTACTCTAAGATAGGAAAAGATCAACAACACACCGCACCACTATGTTTGAGAAAAAATTATTTTCTCCGCTAAAGCACGGTTTTCTCACCGTTACCCTTCTTGGTGTAATGACGCTTCTGGGCCCTAACGCTTATTCCCAGTCACCTTCTGGAGAGGGAGCGAATACGCTGACAGTTCGTTCCGATGTTCAGGAAGCAAACTCTGAAACAGGGGTGGTGACAGCCAGAGGAAATGTTCAAATTAATTATCCTGTTCAGAATTTAACCGCTACCTCAGCCCAAGCGCAATATTTCCGCAACGAACGTCGTCTTGTCTTGACTGGGAATGTTCATGTCATCCAAGGAGAAAATACTATTCGTGCTGAAAAAGTGACGTATATCTTAGAAGAGGGAAGATTTGTTGCCACGCCCAAAGAAGAGCAACAAGTCACTTCTACTTATACTGTTCCTGAGCCACAGAATAACAGCCCTTCGTCTCCACAGTAGGTTAACGTGAGTTTAGTTCTCAAAAATATTTACAAGTCTTATGGGAAGCGAACCATTGTCTATAATGTCAGTGTGACGGTTTCTGCGGGGGAAATTGTCGGTTTACTCGGCCCCAATGGTGCGGGAAAAACGACAACTTTTTATATTGCCACTGGGTTGGTTAAACCCAATCAGGGGACTGTCTGGCTACAAGATCAAGATATTACTAAATTACCCCTCGATCGGCGATCGCGCTTAGGAATTGGCTATCTCCCCCAGCAACCGAGCATTTTTCGCTATCTCACCGTTGCAGATAATCTTCGTTTAGCCCTTGAACAAAACAACTTTTCCCCTTCTGCTCAACAACGCCGTTTAGAAACTTTACTGCAAGAGTTTCGCCTCGAAAAAGTCGCTTACACCGAAGGAAGCCGTGTTTCAGGAGGAGAAAGACGACGCACAGAATTAGCACGGGCGTTCACCGTTGGGAAAGACGGCCCTCAGTTTCTGCTGTTAGATGAACCTTTTGCTGGTATTGATCCGATCGCAGTTTCTGAGTTGCAAGAATTCATTAATGGGCTGCGATCGCAAAAGCAAATGGGCATTTTAATCACTGATCATAATGTTCGAGAAACGTTAGAAATTACTGACCGAGCTTACATTATGCGAAATGGAGAAATCTTCGCCTCTGGACAAGCCAAAGAATTGTATAATAACGCTCTGGTGCGTCAGTATTATCTGGGGGAAAATTTTGAGTATTGAAAAAGCAGTAGAAACTTCCATTCCTACTGCTTGAATGCTTATACTGTTATACTTCTAGGATTTAGTCATCATAAACACGACATTCAGCTGCTTCAGGATTATCATCACAATACTGCTCTAAAGAAGTTTTCTTGGGTTGATCAGAGCGCTGATGAGCGTATTCTGCTTGCAATTCTTCTACAGTATCCCAAGCAACGGCGCAGTCTTGAGAATCAGTTCCTTCTGAACCACAAACTTCCCGCGCTTCGTTCCGTTGCTTTTCAATTTGTTCTTCAAGATTACTCATATTTTTACTCCTTTAACTGAAATTCTTTCAATGAGAAAGAAACTTAGTAGCACCATTTATCTTCCCCTACCACCATAACGCAGATTATCCCATCAAACTCTCTATCTCAGGAATTTAATGTCATTTTTAGAATCTTGCGTTTACTATTTTCTTTTAGCGCTCGCTGGAGAGACGAAGGGTGTAGGAATGGCTTTGTCCTTGTTCGTCTCCCACATAAATTTTATATTCTCCTGGCATCCAAACTCCTGACAGAGAAGGCTGATCTCCAGAATTCGCTAAGATACAAAAGCGCCCATCGGGCCCATCGATGAGGAGGGTTGGCGTTCCCCCTTGGCTTTCTAGGGTGAGGCGTAGATAATTCATTTTCTCTGTCACTTGAATGACTTTTTGGGGGTTACTGGGAACAAAGCCACAATCATTGCTATTCACCCCTCCTCCCGACTGACCTTGTGTGGTGGTTGCTCCTGAAAAAGCACCCGTGACTTGAATCGTCTCGGCAAGTAAGCGAGTTGCTGTCACATTAAATAGAATGGTAGCAAGGAGAGTGGTAAGAAAAAGGGTTTTGCGTTGGCGTTTCATCAAAAGAAATTAAGATATAACTAAACGGGTGCAAGTGCTTCTATTTGTATTATCTTTCAAGATTTTCGGTAACACAAGCGTCTTTGTTTAACTTTCTTTGCTGTCCCTAATTTGAAGAGGAAATTGAGATGAATCAACAAAATTCAGAATACGATTGGGAAAAACGACTCCAAGAGTTAGAAGTAGAAGTTAATAGCAGTGGTACAGAAGATAATCCAATTCCTTCGTCTTCTCCTGTTAGTTCTCACTCCAATCAATTTTCGAGTAAGGTACAGACCATTACTACGCAAGTGCGCCGTTGGTTTGAGCAGCTTCCTGTGTTGGGAAAAGTGATTGTTGGAGCGATCGCGGTTGGGGTGAGTTTTTCTCTCCTAGAAACCGTTTTTCAACTGGTGACTTCTGTGCTGACTTTGGTCATTATTGGTGCTTTAGGATACGTTGGGTATCAGGTATTGATTGCCTCAAAAAATAATTCAGATCAGTCGTAAAAAGGTATCATCAAAAGGAGCGGTTATGGAACGACGATCCCTAGGACAATCCGAGGTGAAAATTACCCCAATTTTAATGGGGACATGGCAAGCTGGAAAAGCCATGTGGACAGGAATTGAAGACAAAGAAACCATCAAGGCAATTCGATCGGGTGTAGAAGCTGGTCTGACAACCATTGACACCGCAGAAATCTATGGGGAAGGTCACTCTGAACAAATTGTGGCGCAGGCGATCGCAGATATCCGTGATCAGGTAGAATTAGCCAGTAAGGTCTTCCCCAATCACTTAAAATACGATCAAGTGCTCAGCGCCTGCGATCGCTCACTCCAGAATTTACAAACGGATTATCTGGATTTGTATCAAATTCACTGGCCGGCTGGCTCGTTTAACAGTGAAATGGTTTCCATTGCAGAAACAATGCAGGCGCTCAATGAGTTAAAAACCCAAGGGAAAATTCGCGCGATCGGGGTGTCGAATTTTTCTCAGGCGCAAGTAGCCCAAGCCCAGCAATATGGGCAAATTGACAGCGTACAGCCTCCCTATTCCCTATTTTGGCGACAAGCAGAAAAAGAACTGATTCCCTACTGTGTGGAACAAAATATCACCGTCTTGGCTTATTCTTCCCTCGCTCAAGGGTTATTAACTGGAAAATTTGGGCCTGACCATCAGTTTGAAGAAGGAGACCATCGGGCAAAAAATAAGCTGTTTCAGGGGGAAACTTATCAACGAGCGCTAGAGGCGATCGAACAGTTGCGCCCTTTAGCGGAGAAAAAAGGCTGTACCCTCGCCCAACTGGCGCTTGCTTGGTTAATCGCTCGGCCCAATACCTGCGCGATCGCGGGTGCAAGAAACGCCCAGCAAGCCCTAGGTAATGCTGAAGCCTTAAAAGTGAGCTTATCAGCAGCAGAACTAGCCGAAATCGACCAAATTGGACGAAGCGTGACCGAAACTTTAGATGAAAATCCCGTCATGTGGACATTTAAGGTATAAATTTATGGCACAATAGAAGTGATCATTACCACATAAAAAATTGATGTTATGGCAGTGCAGCAGTTAGGGGGTGGGTTGAGTTTTTCCCCAAGAAAAGTCCTTGGATTTTGGGGATTGCTAAGCAGTGCTTGGCTATTAATGGGGAATGAGGCGATCGCCTTGTCAGCATGGCGTTTTAATCGAGAAACCTACCAGTTGCAATTTACCACAGCAAGGGCGATCGTCCCTGATTCCTTTATCCTGAAAAATCCGACCCGTCTGGTCATCGATCTGCCGAAAACGACCTTAGAAACCGATCCTGTCTCTAAAAGCTACTCAGGGCTTATTAGTGCGCTGCGAATCGCACAATTTCAGCCTGAAACGACCCGCATCGTCCTCGAACTGTCTCCAGAAGCCAAATTCGCCTCTGAGAGCGTCCCCATCGAAAAAACAGTCACCGTGGAAGGCGATCGCTGGCAAGTGACCCCAAAGTTAGAAAAAATTGACTTTCCTCTCTCACAACTGATGCAAATTCCCGCGATCGAGTCGGAGATTCAACAAGCAACTAGGCTGATCCAAGTTCCTCCTCCCCCAGAACCGAGTCTGCCATCCCAGCCAACCCCATTGAGCTTAGCCAAAGGCACTCAATTTCGTTTGCAATATCGCGGGAAAAACCCGATAACATTAGAAGTAGAAGAACCTTGGCAAGAAATTCTTTTCTTAGAAGAAAAGCTAACCACAACGACAGGGGAACTGATTGCACCAGCAGAAACGCCCGTGATTGGACATTTTCAGACGACTCCTCAAGGGACTCGTTTTATCACCCAAGCTCTTGTCACCACATTGAAACCCAGAACGACTTCTCCTCCCTATCCAGTGGTTGCGATTAAAGGTCGCTCTTCTCTCTATCCCCAGTCAACAACTTCTCCTTTGAAAAAAGTGACGATTCCGCCTAATACAGTATTTACCATAGAATTAACCGAGGCTTGGCATTATCAAAAATGAGACAAACAACTGAGCTAACCGTATATATTTATGTTGACGGGAGTCCAGAGCGGACAATCAATGTAGCTCAGGATCAGATGATCCTCGGTCGTTCAGAAGAATGTGATATTTATCTTCCTTATCCCGAAATTTCCCGTCGTCACTGTAAATTTCGCCGACTTAGCAACGGACAATGGCAAGTGGAAGACCTTGGCAGTACCAATGGCACGGTTTTCAATCAATCTCGTCTGAAGCATCCCACCCCCCTAGAACATGATGATATTCTTCAGCTTGGCAATGTCAACATCAGAATTGGCTTAGTAACCACTGAGTCTGGTTCTCCCCTTGTGCCAAAAGCATCTTCACAAAATAACGGAGAAGTCCAAACCATTTTGCGGAGTGCAGAAGAACTCAAACAGCGCTGGATTGAAGGGGATTCAGAACAAGACCCCCTCAGTACGGATCATGTGGCAAATGCTCGTTTGCAGTATGTTGTGGAAATTGCTAAAGGTCTTAACAGTGCAGAATCCATTGAAGCAATCTTTTATCAGGTGGAAAAGGTGATTTTCCAAGAACTCAGTAACATGGAACGCCTAGCATTATTGATTGATGTGGATGGGTCTGGAAAACTAGACCTTTATAAAGCAGCTGTGCGTCAGGAAGCAGATGGAAGAAATAGCCATCATGAACAAGTCAGCGAATTGTATCGCGGAGATTGGATTAGTCGTTCCATTTGCAATCGTGTCTTTAAAGAGAAAGTAGCCATCAAAACCAAAGATGCACAACTGGATCACCGTTTTGCCAGTCAAAAAAGCATTCTGGTTAAAGGCATTGCAGGAGCGTTAGCGGTTCCCCTTTGGCATGAAAAGCAAGTAGTGGGGGTTTTATATGCTGATGGTAGGACGGGATTCGATCGCCTCAATCCTGCTCAAGATCAAGACTTGAGCTTCTTCTCCACCATTGGGAATCTCGTCGCAGCCAGTGTCCAGCGTTGGTTACTAACCCGACGACTACAAGAACAAGAACGCATTCGCCAACGTTTAGAACGCTATCACTCCCCAGCAGTGGTACAGCAGTTAATTACTTTTGGCGGGATGGAAGATTCTCTGTTAACGCCAATGGAAGCTGATGTCAGCGTTTTATTTGCGGATATTGTCGGTTTTACGGCGTTATCGGAACAATTGCGTCCCGAAGAAATCGCTACCCTCCTCAATCGGTTTTTTGAGGAGATGTTAAAGCCTTTATTTGCAATGGAGGGAACTCTTGATAAGTTTATTGGCGATTGTATTATGGCCTTTTTTGGCGCTCCCGAACCGCAAAGGGATCACGCCGATCGCGCAGTGAAGACCGCCAAAGCAATGTTAGAACGGTTAGAACATCTCAACGAGTCGCGCACCTTGTCTCATCCCTTGCAGTTACGCATTGCCATTAACAGTGGGAAAGCTGTTGTGGGAGATGTGGGGAGTTCCCAACGGGTTGATTATACAGTGCTGGGGGCAACAGTGAACCTAGCATCGCGCTTAGAAGCCGTCTGTCGTCCTGGGTGTTGTGTGATCAGTGAAGAAACCTATCGCCGTCTGCGCTATCAACAACCCTTTTTTCCCATTGGCAAGTCTAAGTTTAAAGGCATCGATCGCCCAATTACCGTTTACTGTTCCCGATGGTAATTGGTTATTTAAACTCGATGCTGGCGACGATCTCACCCCCAGTTTACTTCGTTTAACTCACTGAAGCAGGCTTATTTCCCGCTAAAATTTTAGCAAGCCAAGGGGGAGGAGAAGTGGCGATCGCGCTTTGTAATTCTGCTAAAACCTCTCTGGCTGATCCGCCTTGTTCTCGTTTCATGGGATAAATGTTCCCTTGAATCACCTTCGCTGCAGCAGGTCCGCCAATAGAAACAAAATACACGATCGCGCAATCCTTAATTAAATCCACTCGGAAACGAGTTTTATCAGGGGAAAGGTCAGCTTCGACAGTGGAGCGCACATCAATTAATTCTAATTTATCCACTGCTAACTGATAAATCAGATAGCGATGACAAGACCCAAAATGTCCATCGAGTTCTTCACCTCTATTAGACGCAACAGCGATTCTAATCGAATGAGGCCAATCTTCTGCTTGATAGGGAGTGATTTCAAAGATTTGATCCGCTTCCGTTGATTCTCCCCACAGGATACGGACTGCTTCTTTGAGCGCTTCAAGATTGTTCTCATTGCTAAGGCATTTTTGTAACTGAGGTACAGTTAGTTGGTTTAAGGATGCTTCGGTCAGTTCATAATGCTCTTGTAGAGCCAAGATTAACTCTTTCAAAGATATCTCAGGTAAAACCTTAGCCGCTAGTGCAATTCTCATGGCGGTTTCATCAGAAATAGGAGAGTCTGTCGTCATAGTGTTTTCCTCTAAAAGATTTCGGATAGCAGTAACCAGTACGGGGGAAACGATGGCGCTACTATATTTTGAAGTTATAGCAGTACACAATTAGGTTAGAACGTTTAATGTGGCAGGGAGTGCGACCGTCTCGGTCGCTACTATTCTCCAGAATGTCCCAAACAAAACCTGTAGCGCTATATCTTCCGATGCTACCTTGAGGCACATAATTTCAGACTGAGATTAGATTAATCAAGAGGTACTCGCACTCCTAAAACCCTGATATCATCAAAGCCATGATTTTTTTGGGGGACAAGAGACTGGTCTTTTTCACCACCAGCGCTGGGAAAACAGTGACCAAAATAATGAATCACGAATTCTCAATTTTTTAAATACTCGTCCCTGACCCCAAAAATACTCATCGTCTGCTCTGCAAGTAAGTATTTTTGCTTGACAGATTCCTGTTGACAGCATTTGAGTACATCCTTAATTAATCTTATGTTCTCTCCTTCATCGCCTTTCATTCTTACAATGGGGGGTTAAGAACACTTAAACAATTCATCCCATCAGGTTCAATCGTCCTTCATTATTTGAACGGGAAAACTCTTTGATATCAAAACGGTGTCAAAATAATACCACTGAGACATTAACTGTTTTTGTTAATAGCGGTCAGGGTCAATCTGATGTCAAATTAATACCATGAAAAGATTCACATTGAGATTAACAGAAACCGAATATATGAAGCTAAAAACTTATTGTGATGAACTTCATATTTCCATGAATGATGTGGTGAGACAACTGATTCGAGAATGGAAGCCAACAGCCCACACCGTAAACTACACAAGGGATATAGAAAACAAATAATAGACTTACTGCCAGAGCATAAACTGCTGAAATATCTTGCAGTTTTTGAATAATTTTAAGTAAGTTTTAGAAATTGATTGCTTAGAGTCAATGAAAATTTATATTCAGTTTGTAAGCAAAGTTTAAAAAAAGGCAAAGAATCATTAATTTGACATAAAAACTAACAAATTTAACAAAATTGTAAAAAACCCTCTGCAAAGATTAGTAATCAAACCAAAAAAGATCAAGTACGCCAAGCGGGTTATGAGGATGACCAACCGAAAACAGAAAATGTGAAAAACAATCTGTTGCGAAGTGTCATCATTTCTTGATATTAAATGAGAGTTTATCTGGTCAAGGGTTTGGCGATGTGATCTAGTGCTGTCTATGCAAAATGTCTGGGAGGGAAACTTATAATGTCTTACACAATTCCAAAAGATTGTACCCATTGTGGTATTTGTTTACCGCAATGTCCTAGTGGAGCGATTCAAGTAGATCATCAGGAAGAGCATTGGGTAGAGCCTGGTCTGTGCAATGATTGTGAAAACTCTGAAGATAGCGCTCCTCCGTGTGTGAGCAGTTGTCCAGAGCATTTACCGATGCCCTTACCTGCCAAAAAAGGAAGGTATAAAGCCGAGCCAAGACCTGTGACAACTCACGGCTTATTTGCTAACGGTCAAACTAACCCGATCGCCACCCCGATGGTGATTTGGGAGGCTTGTAATGTTTTAGCGAAAGGCTCGGTTGTGTCATGGGAAACCGATAAAGACGATACGCTCTATTTTGAGCGTTCTGTGAAGCAGGGAAAAGGAAAGATTGATTTTTGGCTCACCAATGAGATTGTAAAAGATGATCCCAAGCGTTTAAGCTCGATCGAGGCTGTCCCCACAGTAGAAGCAATGGACATTCGGGCCGCTTGTGTGCATCTGATTTTTGCAGCTTCTGTGGTTGGAATTGAGCGTCCTTGGGAACAGGAGTTTACCATTGATACTCAGCAACTGGAAGGTTATTTGGGCTTGGATAAGCGTAAAGATTTGAGTAAAGCAACAAAGCTCACGCTGATTAAATCTTTAGTCCAACAGCCCTGTCAACTCCTAACTGCCATTGAATGGCCCCGACAAGGTAAAATCCAAGCCTTTTCTGTGCCAAAAGATCGGATTTGGCATTTAATGGGGATTGAAAATCATTTTCAGGAAGATTCCCAAGGCTATAAGCATCTGGTGGGAATGACCTTCACGATTAAAGCAGGCGCCTGGGCGGAGTATTTTCTCAATAAACAGGGTCATCAAAAATCTGTTGCTTTCTATCAATATGGCACATTGCCGAAGTTCATGCTTTCGACTGTGATGACCCTCTGGCATCAACATGAAGGGGCAGTGCGAATGATGCTCTGGCTATTGTTTAAAACCAAAATGGGACGAGAGCAGCGTCTGACGGTGCAAAAGTTAATGTATGTTGCTTATGGCGAAGATAAAGTCAAGGAAGCAACCTTCAGTCGTGAACCTCGTAAACGCCTAGTCCGCAAATTTGAAAGCGACCTAGAATGTTTAAATGAACAGGGGATTAAACCAGTTTTTGATCCTGTTACCTATCCCACGAACATTCAACCGCTATGGGCAAGGTTAGCAGAGATTCCCGATGATGCGGATGAAGCAATGGAGTTTTGGATTAATGATGCTTGCAATGACACGCGCATCACGGATGCTGCTCCGCGCGGAAAATGGGATTTACTGATGAAAGCTCGGATTCTGAAGTTTGAGTTGCCCTTAGCATGGGATGAACAATTATCTCACTGGGAGAATAAAAAACAACAGAAAGCTCGTTCTAAAAAGAGTCATCAAAAGGTTTCTCCTTTGAGTGCGGAACAAATTTCGAGCGCCCGCAAACGTATGGGAATCAGCCAACGCAAATTAGCCGAACAGCTTGATAAGAGCCAAAGCTGGATTCGAGATTTGGAAAACGGTCGGTTTTCGGCAAAACTCAGCGATCGCCTTAAACTCCAGAAAATTCTAGAAATTGAGGCTTAATACCATTTTCAAAAAGTGATGATCCCGCCAATCCCCCTTATTGAAGGGGGCTTTTTTTGAGCTTAAAAACGCTTGGCGGTCTGTTGAGCGCGATCGAATTCAAATCGTTTATTTCCTTCAGTTTCACCATATAAATTTAAGGTGACTGTTGGCTCATTTCCCACTGCTTCTATCTGATGAATGGCTTCTGGGGTGAAGCTAATAATTTCATCGGGTGCAAGGATTCTCTCGCCAACATATTCAATTTTATCAGGAAATTCAGGGCTGCGATCGCGCTGCCAAAAGGTGTTTTTTTGTTCCCCTTGCAACACAGCAATAATTCCCCAAGTGCCATGATTATGAATGGATGAACGGGTTCCTGGTAAATTCGTTTCGAGTTGAATGGTTAGGGGAAATCCTAATTCATCGTACAAAAGAACCAAAGCTGTTCCTGTTTTTGAGTCCACTTCAGGAATCTGATTTTTAATGGCATAACAGTTAAGAACAAGTTTCCTCACTAACTTTCGCAAAGTAGAGAGGAGGGTTTCTTCTTCAGAAGAAATCGGCGATCGCAGGGTATCTTCTACTTCTGTTAAAAAGCGATATAGGCGATACTCTTCTTCTAGTAAATGCCATTCTCGCACGGGTTTACAGGGAGAACAAATCCCATCTGCTTTGACTAACCAATCTGGTTTCATTACATTGCAGGTTTAATGCTTGGCTTCACTGTGTTTTCCTGGGTGTTTGTCGATGTGTAATTCACCGCCAACTGCCCAATTTTCGCGATCAAATTCATCAATATGAACCGTCACCCATTCAGGTTTTGCTCCTAAGCAGGAAACAATCGTATCAGTTACGGATTGCGCTAGTTTTCGTTTATCCTCGATGGAATGACCTTTGGCAATTTGAATGGTAACAAATGGCATTTTGTGACCTCCTTTTTCAATTAATAATTTATTCTTTCCTTTCCTTAGCAAGGGAGGTTAGGGGGAATCAAGCATTCAATTACTGCTCAATTCAATCAACTCCCATGATTTTTATTTTATAACAGGTTTGGTGTCTTTAATGGAGAGAAAATTTTAAAGTAAAGTTATTTATTTGTTTTCATCAATAAAAGGTGGGCAATGCCCACCCTACTTAAGGATAGGAATTAATGGCGGTTAACTCCTGCTAAAAAATGGGCTTCAAGGAGGGAGGGAAGGTCTTCGGGATGGACATAGTTATGGGTGACGTTGCCTGGCATTAAAATAAAGCTGGGCGCTTTTTTACATTGCTTTTGACAACCTGTCATTTCGATTCTGACTTGGTCTTGTAAGCCTAATTGTCGGAGGGTTTCAGTTAAAGCAGAATAGAGTCTTTTTCCCCCGCGTTTGATGCAGCTAGAGTTATAACAGAGCAAGATTTTTCCTTCTTGAGAGGAAGCGGAAGCGGATTCAAAAATCAAAGAATTGTTGCTAGGGTTTAGTTTTTCAACGCGATCGGTTTTCAGTTTCAGTTTGCTATTGAGTCCGAAACCACTTCCTTCTAAATGGACGATTAGGCGATCGCCTTCCACCAATTCTTCACCAGCCATTCCTTGAATATCTTTGGCAAGTTTCACGGGAATAATCCGTTCTCCCACTTGCAATTTCATAGATTTGAATTCACTCCCTGGTTTGGGAATAAAACCGAGAAATTTTCCTTGGATTTTATGGGTAACGGGCTGAGTTTTTAGTTTCATGATATTTGTTATTTGTTATTTGTTTCCCCTTTGATCAGGGGGGTTAGGGAGGATCATTAACCACGAACGAAGAACAAGATTAACGACTAGCAACCAAGGTTTTTTCTTCTTCTAAGTCTCGGAAAAGGGGAGTGCTGAGATAACGTTCGCCGAAACTGGGTTGAATCATGACGATGAGTTTCCCTGCGTTTTCAGGTCTTTTTCCCACCTCGATCGCGGCTGCGAGGGCGGCTCCTGTGGATATTCCCGATAGTAACCCCTCTTCGCTGGCAAGACGACGACCATAGGCGATCGCGTCATCATCTGTAACTGTAATCACTTCATCGATCGCGCTAACATTGAGAACGTCTGGGACAAATCCTGCGCCAATGCCTTGGATTTTGTGAGGGCCAGAGTCGCCACCTGATAAAACTGGGCTGCTTGCAGGTTCAACCGCGATCGCGCTAAATTCAGGTTTATGGGCTTTAAGCGTTTCCGCGATGCCTGTAATTGTTCCGCCTGTCCCCACACCAGCGATGAGAATATCCACTTCGCCATCAGTGTCTGACCAGATTTCTTCGGCAGTGGTTTGGCGGTGAATCTCTGGGTTAGCAGGGTTTTTGAACTGTTGGGGCATGAAACTATTCGGAAGGCTGGCTGCAATTTCTTCCGCCCGCGCGATCGCGCCTTTCATCCCTGCATTGGCTGGGGTTAACTCTAACTGTGCGCCGTAGGCTTTGAGCATGACTCGTCGCTCTTGACTCATGCTTTCGGGCATGGTGAGGATAATTTTATACCCTTTTGCTGCTGCTGCCATCGCCAGCGCGATCCCAGTATTGCCAGAGGTGGGTTCAATTAAAACGGTTTCCCTTGGGGTAATTAATCCTGCTTTTTCCGCAGCATTAATCATGTTTACACCAATGCGATCTTTAACGGAGGCTGCGGGATTCATGCTTTCCAATTTGACCACAATTTGAGCCAAACATCCCTCAGCAAAGGGAATAGAATTTAAGCGAACTAAAGGCGTTTTTCCGACTAATTCTGTAACATTGTTAGCAATTTTCATGGCGCACTGTGAGACGATTTTCAACAATTGAATTCAATGATTGCGAAAGGGAAGAAACTTTGCCACATCGCCCCCCTTGATAAGGGGGGTTGGGGGAATCTTCACTTAACAAGAGACATTTTCAGAACTATAACAACTCTCGGACTGATTAAGCCCATTTTTAATTTTTTCTTTCTATCGTATTACACAATGAAGGAAAATAATCTGGTTTCTTCCTGGGGGAGCATCACCCACCCTACAGAATTATCCATTTTTAACCGCAGATTCAGTAGCAAATTCTGGATAAAAGCCTAACTGCTTTGACAATTCACGGGCAATAAAAATTAAAAATTGAGCAGCTTCTTGATTGTTTTCATGAGCCATTGCTGTTGCGACTTGCATCAGCGTTCTAATGAAGTTTTCATCCAGTAAATCAGGTCTAGAATCTAAGACTTCTGGTTCTTGACCATTGGGACACTTCAAGAGGCGATCGATCAGTTCAAAATATTCTTCTTGACGTTGGTTATCGGTCATTATTGTCTGTCTCCTTTTTGCTTAATTGCCGAACTCGATCGGGGCTAATTTTATGAGAAAAGAGGTGTCTTCAAATCGCTCTGGACTATAATAAATAGATGCTAAAGCAAGGGTTAAAATCAGAGCTAAAATTGTGGAATTTGTGTCATAGTTAGAGTCTGAATGTTTCATGGTTCTAGGGAAATTGAGGGAATATAGGGTCAACAATTGTTAGTTAAATTGTTTGTGGTGGGCATTGCCCACCCGACTATTGTTGACCTTTGAAAAATCTTAGTTATTGTTACACAGCTAAGGCTTCATGAGTATGGCATTTCTTCGGACAAATGCGAGCACACGCTTCACAACCGATACATTTGGCAGCATTAATAATGGTCATGACGTAACGTTCAATATCGTTGTCTTCGTCGTCTTCGTCAATGAATTCGCCAAATTCATTCATGGGTTTCATCCCAAGGACACCGCGACCGCAAACTTTATGACAACGACCGCAGCCAAGACAAACGTCTTTATCGATCGCTGTGACAAATTTGGGCTCCCAAGAAGTTCCGCCTTGTGTTAATCCTGTTAAAGTAGCCATGAGTGTTCTCCTCTCAATTAATAAGTGTTCGTTTGTTGATCGGCGATAATTGCCAATCTAAAAATTACAGTTTGGTTGCGTTGAAGGTTTGGGGTAACTTACTGTCGTCCGTAAGTCCTTTAAACGACAGTTGCCAGCCATTAGCTAACGTTAAAATTTTCCCTTCAGGGGTCACTGATTCTTCAACGACTTGTTCTTCTGAATCTTTTTTCGGCACATAAACTGATAAATGTCCGAGTTTATTTTTGTGCAACATGACTTTCATGATGGTTGCGGGGGGTAGGTGGATAAATTGTTAACAAACTACACGGGAGTTTGAGGCTAATTCTAATAACTCATCAGGGGTTAAATTGCGTTTTAATTTAACCGATAAGTCTCGGACTGCCTCTAGCAGCGATCGCGCTTCTTCTGAAGTGAGAGTAATCCCTTGTTGTTTCAGTAAGCTGGTCACTAAATGTTTGCCAGAGTGTTTGCCAACAATTAGATTACGCTGTTGCCCTACTTCTTCGGGGGCAAACGGCTCATAGGTTGCAGGGTTTTGTAATACGCCATGTCCGTGAATTCCTGATTCGTGAGCAAAGGCATTTTTCCCAACGATCGCCTTCCAAGGGGGAACATCGTAGCCAGTGGCTTTGATGACAAATTCAGAGATGGCTTTAAACTTGCTGGTGTCAATGCCAACTTTGATCCCATAGATGCGCTTCAGCGCCATCACCACTTCTTCTAGGGCTGCATTTCCCGCTCTTTCGCCCAAACCGTTAACGGTGGTATTGACCGACGTTGCGCCCGCTTTTACCCCCGCTAGGGCGTTGGCAGTAGCCATTCCAAAGTCGTTATGGGTGTGCATTTCCACAGGGATAGTTAGCTGTTGGGAGAGTTGCTGGACTTGTTCGTAAGTGGCGAGGGGATCGAGAATCCCTACCGTATCGCAGAAACGGAAGCGAGAAGCGCCAGCATTTTGGGCGGATAGGGCAACATCAAGGAGGAAGTTGGGGTCAGCGCGAGAGGAATCTTCCCCCCCCACCGAAACATATAACCCGCGATCGCGCGCATAACTGACGGCAGCCTGTAGGCGATCGAAAACTAACTGACAATCTCCTTGAAACTTCACTGCGATTTGAATTTCAGAGACGGGAACGGAAATATGTACCCGTTCTAAGCCACAGCCGATGGAAGCATCAATATCCGATTGCAGCGCCCGATTCCAGCCTGTGAGCAGGGTTCTTAAGCCTAAGCGAGTCATTTTTCGGATCGCTTCTGCTTCCGCGCCTCCCATTGCGGGAACGCCTACTTCTAACTCTTGCACACCGATCGCGCTCATTGAAGTAGCAAAGGTTACTTTTTCTGCGATTGAGAAAACCACCCCCGCAGCTTGTTCGCCATCTCTTAGGGTTGTATCGTTAATTTGAATGGGTTGCATGATTTTTTCCTCTTTTTGCTGGTTATTTGTTATTTTTGAACGAATAACCAGTAACCAATAACAAACAACGAATGACTAACGCCCGTTAACAAACCCTACCGTCAAACTGTCGGCTGCCAGGAAGTGATCGAGGTGGAAAGCTCGTTCTTCGGTGGCTAAGAGAATTTGCTCGTAGAGGTAACGGGTGGCGCGATCGCCGACACTTTCTGCTTGGGCAGCTTGACGGCGGATCAGTTCAACAATGCTTTGCTCTGCTGCGAGATCATGTTCAATCATGTCGCGACAGTTAAAGATGCCATCTTCTTCCTCAGTAAAGCAACAAAGTTCGGCTAACTTGCCAAAACTGGCTGCTGGGGTTCCCCCCAAACCATTGAGACGCTCAGCAAGATCATGAGCATGATCGCGCACCGTTTCGTAACTTTCTTGGAAATATTGATGGATGGAATAAAACTCTGATCCTTCCACAACAAAATGATGTTTCTGGTATTGCAAATAGAGTCCTTGAAAGCTGGCAAGGGCGTAGTTTAAGCCTTCGCAGACTGAAACGACGACTTCGTGATCAAGACGAACAGGGTTCGTTTTTACTTCTCCGAAAGATTGAATGACTGTTTTTTGTACCATTATGTTTGATTTCCTAGTAACTAATGTGTATGAAGGTTGACGTTTCCCAGCAGCGCTCCAGCCAACTGGCTAACTCCTGACGAGAACTGGAAAATTGTTGAACTGTGCTGCGAATGAGAAGTCCTTCGATCCAACTGTTGATTTCCACTTGCAGGGTGCCATCTGGCGGGCAACGGCTGGAAATGTTTAATTCTTGCAGGCGACGGTAAATACGCCAGCGATCGCCGCGATTGATTTTAACGACTTGAGTTGCAACTGACTCAGGATAAGTAACTCCGTCCTTGGCATCGCATTCCAAGGCGTTCGGGTCACTGTTGGTGAATTGATTCATGATTCTCGGACTCATAAGAGGATAATTTCTGTATCTGTTGTTCCAGATTTTCAATTCGTTCTAAAAGTGAGCGAATAACTTTAACATCAGGATCGGGGAGTTTGGCATGGTCTAACGGACAACCGTAACCCGTTCGGGAAACGATGCGACCTGGCACCCCCACCACCGTAGAATCGTTGGGAACATCCTGTAGCACGATCGACCCCGCACCGACACGGACATGATCCCCAAGGGCAATATTGCCTAAAACTTTTGCTCCCGCTCCGACAACAACATTGTTTCCAAGGGTCGGATGACGTTTTCCCGTTTCTTTGCCCGTCCCACCCAGGGTGACATTCTGGTAAATTAAACAGTAATCGCCAACGATCGCTGTTTCACCAATGACCACCCCCATCCCATGATCGATAAAAACTCCTTTGCCAATCGTTGCCCCAGGATGAATTTCAATTCCTGTGAAAAATCTTCCAATCTGGGATAACAGACGAGGGAGAAGAGGCACTTGCTTTTGCCAGAGATAATGGGCAATCCGATGTAAAGCCAGAGCATGAATCCCTGGATAGCAGAGCAATACCTCTAACCAATTTTTGGCTGCGGGATCGCGATCAAAAATAATTTTAAGATCGTCAAAGAAGGAGAGACGAAAACCTTTGAACTGGCTTCGTGTCTTGTCTGATTCAGAATAAATGGGGAATGGTTGTTCCATGACTTTAGATCGGAGTTGGGTAAGTCGATATTAGTGGGAAGGGGGAAAAGGCTTGAGGGACTGCCCTTTCCCAAACTCAACCCGAACAATTAGTGCTGTCTAAACAAAAAGTATTGGGTTTTGCTTTTAATGTCTTGTTAATGCTTATAGCAAGTCCCTCTCAACTGCTAACTTTTCTCAGTCAAGGTTAGATTGATTAGGTTTATCTAAATGTACTCACGAAGATAAAACCCAGAGACAATAGGCAGTTAGGGAATTAAAAACTTTTTTTTGGGGAGAGAGACAGGTATTTTAGCGAACCCCCCTGAGTATTTTTCAGGAAAGAGACTGGTATTCGGTACTCAAGATTAGATCGCTTGTAACCCTGATGTAATCTGAGATTGACCTAACTTTGAGGCTCAAAATTAAGCCCTCATCCCTTCAGTGAATCTCCCTCAAATAGAACTCAAGCCCAGTGGGATTGGTAGCGGTTGTTACGGTTTCTTTAAAAGCGCGATCGATGTCTATCAAACTCATCTCAAATAGAATGTTACATTAGATACGGCTTGAATAGAGACATTGAATTCCGTAAACCCAACATTGACCGTTACCGCTAATCAGTTTCCACTGAACAATGATCAGTTGTTATATCAGGTTCGTTCAATCAATGATAAAAAGTAGGTTGGGTAGAGCGAAGTTACATCTCGTAGGGTGGGCATTGCCCACCATCAGCTAATTTTGCGGTTATTACTGTAACTTGACTTTTCCAAAATGGTATAACATCACTTTTTGAAAATGGTATTGTAACTTATGAGATAGTCCTCTTAGTCTCCCAAACAGCCCTTGTAATAACACTTTCAAAAGTATCAGTTACATCTTGATAAGGTGGGCGATGCCCACCCTACTAATGACCAATGACCAATGACCAATGACTAATGACCAATGACCAATGACCAAT